>CALPMD020000253.1 GCA_943324575.2 Akkermansia muciniphila | reverse complement strand
CTGGATAGTCCGGAGCTCGGCCGCAGTCACAAGAATCTTCTCAGTCAGACAGCCACGCCCGGCGTGATTCTGCTGCGACTGTTGGGCAATCTTTGTCATGCCTTTAAAGAGGCCCGACGATCCAACGATGTCCTTTTGATCAAGGAGTTGGTGTCTACCTTAGAGTGAGTCTTTACCAGATACCCAGCTCCGCCAATTGGCGGCTTGCGGTTTCCGCCCATCCGCGGTTCGCCGCAGGCGACGCGGGCGAGGGATGCAGGATGCGACCAATTGTCACGGGGCTTCCCGCAGGAAGGGCGGCGCGGCGTAGGCGTTCCTCGGCGAATCCACCGATCCCAATTAAATAGGAAGGGCGCAATACTCCAATCACTTCCTCGAGGTGCTTCATGCAGGCCTTTTCCACAGGTACCATCTCCGCAGCGGGAAGTTTGTCGGGTGTTAGATTCGCCCCCGTCGCACTCATCCAAATCAAGGGGCAATAATTGAGTACAAAGTGATCCTTCGTAAAGGCCTGTGCACTTCCAAAGCGATCTGCAAACAAGCCCCAAAGTCGACGGCCACTCACTTCGGAGCGTTTGCATTTGAATCCCTCAATCGGCCGCTTCGGATGTTCAGGCACAGGCTTGCCGATCGGCACATCGATCCCCAACCAATCCCGGACGGCGGACACCTCGCCAAACGGCACACCTGTCTGCGCCATTCCAAAGGGGCCAGGGTTCATCCCGAGAAACAAAACGCGCTTTCTGCCTTTGCCAAAACGCTCCAAGTAAACTCGATGCGCTTCCCATGCGTAATCCAAAGTCCGATAGACATAGGCCGCTGGCGGTGAAAATTCGAGCGGCCTCAGAGCAGCGGCTAGGCGTTGGGCGGAGGCAATCAACTCGTTCATGGCCCATCAATGTTTCCAAGCAGCCACCAAAACTATCAGAGCAATAGGCAGGTACAGCAACGTGAAAAGAAACAAGCGGCGTGCTGAAGTTCGTTCTCCGTCGCGGGAAAACTTCAGCGCCAATGCCGCCATCACCAATGCAAGCAGCGGTCCGACGATTCCCCATAGCAGATTGGTAAATCCAAAGAACGATGGCAGCAGCGAAAACGCCGCTAGAGCCACAGCAAACATTGCCGATAGATACCCGCTCTTCTTCCCCGTGAGATCGCCGTTTGACCACATCTTGTAGCCAGCCGATTCGTACTCATCTCGGCATAGCCAGTTAATGGCAATGAAATGCGGCAACTGCCAAAAAAACAACAGCCCGAATAAAAACCACGCCTCCCAGCCCAGCGCGCCACCCGCCCCGACCCAGCCAATCATGGGTGGGATCGCACCGGGAATCGCGCCGACCAAGGTGTTGGCGGAACTCAATCGCTTCAGCGGGGTGTAAACAAAAACGTAAATAGCCACAGTCGCTGCCGTGAGATAGGCCGCGAGATTCCCCACTTGCACGGCCAAGTGAATGATCCCGATCGCCGACAAGACCCAACCGATGCCGAACGCGACCAGAGGATCCATCCGCCGAGAGGGTAGCGGGCGATCGGCCGTGCGCTTCATTCGCGCATCCAGGTCCACCTCCATTAACTGATTGAATGCCGCCGAGCCAAACGCCGCCGCAGCCGTGCCGAGAATCGTGTGCATGAGCCTGGCCCAATTCAAATCGAGCCCGCGCGAATAGAGCAGGAACCCGAAGAACGTGGTCACTAGGACGAAAAAATTCAGCCGAACCTTCATCAGTACCATCAGGTCTTGCCGCAATCCCGGCAGCGAGACCAACTCGTCCACCGCCGTTTTTTGATTCTTTTCAGATTCTTCCATGAGCGCGGCCGGATCATGGCTCCGATTCCAACATTTCCAAGCAGCGACTTTTCAACACCGTACTTTCCCCCGCACGCCGTCCAGCTCGACATGCCGAAGATTTGATCTAGTCTATCGCATCACCCCGCTCAACGCGTGCGACTCCTTCCCCTTCTCTATTTTCTCGCAGCCCTTTCCAACGCTGCGGAAAGTCGCCTGTGGACAGATCAGCAAGACCGAAAAATCGAGGCGGCCCTCGTGGGGGTCGAAGACCAAAGCGTGACCCTTCAGCTCAAGGATGGCCGCAAAATTCCTTACCCACTGGCTAAACTTTCGCCCAACGACTGCCAGTACGTCGAAAATTACCGCGCCCAACTCGCGGTAGAAAATGCCAACGAGCCGGCCTCAATCCTCAACTTCGATGCCCCATGGCCCGAGCGAGTCAAGTTCGGTGAGGACCCACAGATCCTCACCATCGAAGAAAACGCCGACACCAAACGCTACATCTATGAGAGCGCCAATTACCGTTATGTCTGCGACGTGCGCCTCACCCAGTCGGTCGTCAAAGGCTTCGCCGTCCTGTTCGAGGCCACCCAATATTACTGCCGTAGCCTGCCACTGGCTATCAACGGCGGCATCAAAGTGGCGGGCAAGCTGCAGATTCTACTCTTCGAAAAATTCGACAACTATGTCAAAGCAGGCGGTCCGCCCAACAGTGCCGGAGTCTTCATAAGCGGCCTGGGCGTGGTCATCGTTCCGCTTGCCAGTCTCGGCGTCAAACCCGTTGGCAGCAGCTACATGCTCGACCGAGCCAAAAACAACAGTACCCTGCCTCACGAGCTCACCCACCAATTGACCCCCGAAACGTACTTCAAAAAGGGCTCACTCGGCTGGCTGTCGGAGGGCATCGCCGAATACGTCGCGACCACTCCCTACCGCAGCGGCACCTTCAATGTGCGTGGAAATCAAAAGGAGATCTTCGATTTCACCACTGGCTATGGCACCAAGGATCGCGGCGGCAGGGCATTGGGCACCAAAATTCATCTCCCCGACCTCAAAAGCTTCATGCTTCAAGACTACTCAGGCTTTCTCGGACAATCGACCCAGCTCAACTACGGCGGTAGCCTCCTAATCGCTAACTACTTCTTCCACATGGACGGTGAGGGAGATGCCAAGCGGATCAAATCCTACCTCAAGGCGCTGCACGATGGCCAAGATGCCGAACAATCAAT
>CALPMD020000252.1 GCA_943324575.2 Akkermansia muciniphila | reverse complement strand
TGTTGAGGGCGATCGCCATCGCCACGCAGCCACCCGTGATCGAGGCGGTGCGGGTGCCGCCGTCGGCTTGGAGGACGTCGCAATCGATCCAGATCGTGCGCTGCCCGACTTTTTTCAGGTCCACACAGGCACGGAGGGCGCGGCCGATGAGGCGCTGGATTTCCGAAGAACGGCCATCGAGCTTACCGCGGGAAATGTCGCGCGATTTCCGCTCCAAGGTCGAATAGGGCAGCATCGAGTATTCCGCCGTCAGCCAGCCGCCTTCGACCCGCTGCGCACGCATCCAGCGTGGCACATCGTCCTCGATGCTGGCGGAGCAGATGACGCGGGTATCACCAAAAGAAACGAGCACCGAGCCCGTGGCGTAGGGAGCCACATTCGGGATGAAAGAAATCGGGCGAAGTTCATCGATCTGGCGGCCGTCGGGACGTGTCATGGGCGAAGTGAAATCGACCACCCCGCCCGCGGCAAGCGCGGAGAACGATCAGGCGTTGCGAATCTCCGCCACCGCATCGGACATGCTGGGCGCGCGGAAGGTGGAAGAGCCCGCCACCATCACGTTGGCACCCGCCGTGTAACAACGCGCAGCGGTGACTGCATCGATCCCGCCATCCACCTCGATGTGGAAGGAAAGGTTCTTTTCCTCGCGCCAGCGAGCGGCCGTGGTGATTTTTTCGAGCACTTCGGGCATAAACGCCTGACCACCGAAGCCGGGAACCACCGTCATGCAAAGGAGCAGGTCGATTTGATCAAGAAAGGGCTCCACTGCGCTCATCGGCGTCGCCGGATTCAGTGCCAGGCCCGCTTCGCAGCCCGCCTCGCGGATGCGGCGCAGCGTTTCCGCCACATCGTGGTCGGCCTCGACGTGGACCGTGATCATGTCGGATCCCGCCGCCACGAAGCGCTGCAGGTAATGATCCGGCCGAGAAATCATCAGGTGGACGTCGAGGTAAATGTCATTGCTCTCATGCACCGTCTGCACCACCGCGGGTCCAAAGGAGATGTTGTCGACGAAGTGGCCGTCCATCACATCGAGGTGCATCCAGTCCGCGCCGGCACGGATCGCGCGGCTGACCTCTTCACCGATGCAGGAAAAGTCCGCCGCCAGCAGGGACGGGGCGATGACGCGGTCGCGGAAGTTTTTCGGAATCACGGGCGCGATTCATATCACGAATCGGCTTGCGAGACACGGAAAAACTTCGCCCTCACCGTGGCAACTCAAGGCATTTGGTTTGATCCCACTCGTCGCCGTTCGCGGCCAGAGCCTCGCTCGCCGTAGATAGGCAGCTCAACCCCCTCGCTTAACCCGCCAAGCCCTTTTTTTAAGCCCGTAGTTTAGAATCAGAGTGGCGCGCTGAATCACTGCATGGAGAATCCAACGCTCGTCTTCCGTTAGGTTTTGGCAAAAAGCTCGCGGCACAAAAGGCAGTGTTTGCCATCGCAGCTGCGGGCCGGGCAATGCTCGCGGCCGTAGAAGATGATTTGCAGGTGCAGACGGTTCCACGACTCGCGTGGGAAAAGTTTTTTCAGATCGCGCTCGGTCTGGACCACGTTTTTGCCAGACGTGAGTTTCCATCGCGTGGCGAGCCGATGAATGTGGGTGTCCACGGGAAAGGCGGGCACACCGAAAGCCTGAGCCATGACCACTGACGCCGTCTTGTGACCGACGCCCGGCAGCTCTTCCAGCGCGGCAAAGTCAGCGGGAACCTGACCGTCGTATTTTTCGACCAGGATTCTAGAAAGCTCAGAAATCGCCGCCGACTTGCGCGGTGACAGGCCGCAGGGCCGGATGATCGCTTGGATCTCCTGCACAGGCACGTGCATCATGTCGCGCGGGTTGTCTGCCAGAGCAAACAGCGCCGGGGTTACTTGGTTGACGCGTACATCCGTGCATTGGGCGGATAGCAGCACGGCGATCAACAAGGTATAGGCGTCCTTGTGATCTAACGGGATAGGGGTCTCAGGATAAAGTTCCTGAAGACGGCGCAAGACATGGTCGGCACGTTGTTGCTTGAGCATCCCGGCGGTTGCAATGCGGGGTTAGGCCAGGTTGGTGTACACCGCCTGCACGTCGTCATCATCTTCGATTTTATCGAGGAGGGTTTCGACTTCTTCCATCTGCTCTTCCGTCAGCTCGATCGGCTGGGTGGGGAGACGTTGAGGGCCTGCTTTGGTGGCGTGGATGCCAAGGGCTTCCACCGCCTGGCTGAGGCTGGCAAACGCGCTGAACTCGCCGATCACGGAAACCACGCCTTCATCGACGTGGATTTCTTCCAAGCCGGCGTCGATGAGTTCCAGTTCGATTTCGTCGAGTTCGCGGTCGGTCGGCATCGGGAATTCGATCACCGTTTTGCGGTTGAACATGAAGTCCAGCTGGCCGGCGTTGACCAGTTGGCCGCCGTTTTTGTTGAAGATGATCTTCAGGTTACCCACCGTGCGGTTGGAGTTGTCGGTGGCGCATTCCACGACAAACAAGGAGCCGTGCGGGCCTTTGCCTTCGTAGGTCACTTCCGAAATGTCGGCCGCGTCCTTGCCGGCGGCGCGTTTGATGGCGTTTTCGATGTTGTCGCGCGACAGGTTCTGGGCCTTGGCGTTGTTGATCGCCACGCGCAGCGGCGCGTTGGATTCGGGATCCGGGCCACCATTTTTGGCGGCCATTGTGATGGATTTGGCCAGCTTCGGAAACACTTTGGACATTGTGGCCCATCGCGATTCCTTCGCCCGGCGGCGGCATTCGAAATGTCTTCCCATGGTATCGGTTCGGTTGAAAAAATTGGCCGGTGAGGCACCGGGCAGGAAGTCTAACCAGCCCTGCCGCGAGATGCAAGTGAAGTGCTGTGGGGGTGAAAGTATCGCATTGATGCTGATATTCAGCGAAGAGTTTTTAGCCGCAACGAGGCGCAAAAACGATCCGCCGGTGGGCCACCCCCCTTGCGGGAAAGGCGGGGATGATATCGTCCGCGCAAATCACCTCAGGCTGTGCGTTGACAGGCGGGCGCAGAGGGCGTAGTGAGAAGGCATGGTTGGTTGTTATCGCTTTCTCGCTCTTGCCGCGGCT
>CALPMD020000251.1 GCA_943324575.2 Akkermansia muciniphila | reverse complement strand
ACCGCCTACCCCGAGGCGCAAAAGCAACTCGACTACGCATCGCTTCACTTGCGCCGTTTTTATCCGGGAGCTCTCGTCCGCTACGGCGGTGGCTGGCATCGGGTCGCCGATCCATTCCGGCATCCCATCGACGGACTGCGCGGGGCCTTCAATCCGATAGGGTCGTTCGCCGACAAGCTGCGTGTCGGCCGCCTGCGATTGCGGGGCTTTGATTTTTCGAAGCACGCGCCGATGCTCAGCACGCTGCAGGCATTGCAAGCGGAGGGCTTTTCCGCGTCGCTGATCGAACGCTTTTTCCGGCCCTTCCTGGGCGGCGTCTTTTTGGAAAATGAACTCAGCACCACGGTGAAGAAGCTGGAGTTTGTCATGCGGTTTTTCGCCCAAGGCGACACCGCCGTGCCCGCGCTGGGGATGGGTGAAATCCCCAAGCAACTCGCCGCGGCGTTGCCCGCCTCTGCCATCCGGCTTGGCACGCGCGTGTCGGCTTTGGCGGAAGATGGCGTTCGCCTGGAGAGCGGGGAATTTCTAGCGGCCCGATCCATCGTTATCGCCACCGAGCTCAGCGCCGCGGACCGATTGTTAGGGAACGACCCAAACCCGTCTCCTGCCAACTCGGTCAGTTGCCTTTATTTTAGCGCCGCCATCGCACCCATCAACGAGCCGATCATCATGCTCAACGGGGAGGGCCACGGGCCCATCAACAATCTCTCGGTGATCAGCGCTGTGTCTTCGGATTACGCGCCTGCGGGCCAGCACCTGATCTCCGTCAGTGTGGTGGATCGCGTGGCCGCTGCTGTGCCCGATCTTGAAGCGGCTGTGCGCCAGCAACTGCTCGAATGGTTTGGTCCGTGCGCCGAGGCATGGCGTTTGCTGCGGATCGATCGCATCTCCGAAGCCGTGCCTGGACAGCGGGTTTTTGAGAGGAAATCTCCGCGTCTGCGTCGTGGACTCTATCAGTGCGGAGATCATTGTGGACTTGCTTCACTTAATACCGCCCTCTCGACCGGAGTTGAAGCGGCAGAGTCGATTATTGAAGATTTCCCATGAGCGTCGGCTTGTGAGATGGGTGTGAATCCGTCAGATGGGAAGGATGGGAAGAATGGGAAGAATGGGAAGAATGGGAAGAATGGGAAGAATGAAGTTGGCTGACGGGTGGTCATTGGAACAAAAAGGTTCAAGCTCTGCGCGCTGCCTGCTCGTGTCGGGGGCTTTGATGAACGCTGACTTGTGAAGTCCCATTGGTTGTAGTATGTTAGGGTATTGTGATGAATTTGCCGTCTGATGGGAATAATTGGAAGCATGGGAGTCATGATTCCTATTCTTCCCATCATTCCCATGAACCGGAGCGCGTTCTACCGCCCCGCGGTGACTACCAAACGCTGCTTTCTTTCCAGAAGGCCGAAGTGGTCTATGACATCACCTACCGCTTTGCGCACAAGTACCTGTCGCGGGGAGACCGCACGGTGGACCAGATGATCCAGTCGGCGCGATCCGGCAAACAGAACATTTTGGAAGGCAGTAAGGCGGCGCAGACGTCCAAGGAAATGGAGATCAAACTGACCAATGTCGGGCGCGCGAGTTTGGAGGAGTTGCTGGCGGATTACCGCGACTTTCTGCGGGTGCGCGATCTCGCGATCTGGGACAAGGATTCGAAGGAGGCGTGTTTCGTGCGGCGGACCGGCTGTAAGACGCCGCAGACGTTTGAGATTTACCGGGAGTTTGTCGCGACGCGCCCGGCGCAAGTGGTCGCGAACATCGCGCTTTGTTTGATTCACCAGACTAACTACCTGCTGGACCAGCAGCTGAAGACTTTGGAGAGAGAATTCACCGAAAAAGGCGGCCTGCGCGAGCGGATGACCCGCGTGAGATTGGCGAATCGGAGTTTAGGGAAATGAGGTGGGGCGCGGCGGTTGCAGCGTTATGGGAAGAATGGGAGTGATGAGAATCATGGCAGATCCATGATTCCCATTCTTCCTATGATTCCCATCTCCTCAAGTAATCGCGTGCGAGTGTGCTTCCACGAACCACAGCCACTTGTCGATGCCGCGGGAAACCTCGGTGAAGAGGTCGGCGGTGTCGGCATCGTCGAAGGCGTTGGCTTCTTCGATGGTGGCTCGGGCTTCTTTGCCAAAAGCGGCTAGTGCGGCGGCCACCGCGCTGACGTGGGCCATGCCTTCCGAAAGGGTGAGTGGATATTCATCGAGGCGCGAACGCTTGGCGGAAACGCGCACGGTCCCTTCGGCGATGCCACCGAGCTGGACGATGCGCTCGGCGATCATGTCGACGTATGCCTCGATGGCTTCGTCAATCTCGTCGAAGAGCTTGTGCAGGCCGATGAAGCTGGGGCCTTTCACATTCCAATGCGCCTGTTTCATCTGCAGTTGCAGGTCGACGGCGGAGGCGAGGCGCAGGTTCATCAACGCGTTGAGCTCGGTCCTTTGGTCGAGTGGAAGGTCGTTTTGGGTGGGATAGAGGGTGGGGGTATCCGTGAGCGTGTTGTGGCGGTTTTTCATAAGGATGGGGGGTATGATACTGGGGAGTATCGCATCGAAATGAGGAAAACGCAAATGCTCAAGATTGGAGATCGATCTCCAGTTGCGAAGCCCGTGGACGGCCGCGGTTAGTTGATTTTTTTGCGGATCAGGCCGCTTTTGCGGGCGGCTTTGGTGACGTAGCCGAGGCTGCTGTAAAGTCCGGAATTGGGGCCGTAGTCCAAATGGCCGAGCACCGAATTGAGCACCAACTCGACCACGGCCAGCGCCTCTTCGTCGGCCAAGTCGCGCTCCTGGCGTTTGGCCGTCAGGGTCGCGAGGACGCGGCCGATTTCGGCGCGTTTGGCTTGCGGGGCGGCGGTGGCCTGCTGGAATTCGGCCAAGGTCATTCCCGCAAACACGGCGTCGGGTGCGAGTTTTTCCCAGCAGGTGACGAAGGTTTGAATGCGGTCGGTCGTGAAGTCTAAGGCTCTGGCCATGTCAGATGGATGGGGTGTAAAGGGTGAAAGCGAGTAAGCGGCTGTGAAAGCGGAACCGCCCGCAGCGATTTCGCCTGTTTTCGCACCGTTTT
>CALPMD020000250.1 GCA_943324575.2 Akkermansia muciniphila | reverse complement strand
TGGATCGCGATGAAGCGGCTACGCGACCAACTGGGCCGACAGGTTTTTCCAGTCCATCGACTGGATCGGCCAACTTCGGGGGTGCTGCTTTTTGCGCTGGATAAACAGACGGCTGGTCTCGCCCAGCAGGCTTTTGAATTGCGGAAAGTCGCGAAGACCTATCACGCGATTGTCTGTGGCGTCGCCCCGCAAGAGTGGCTCTGTGAAACCCCGTTACGGGAGAATCCTGAGGATGCCCTGCTTGCCGCGCAGACTGCGTTCCAACGCCTCGCGGTCTCCCCCGAATCATCATTTCCCGGTGACTCATCCTTGAGACTGTCTTTACTCCAGGCAGCTCCGTTGACTGGGAGATTTCACCAGATCCGCCGCCATGTTTTAGAAGCGGGTTTGCCGATTGTTGGGGACTTCCGCTACGCCGGGCAAGCACGCAGCTACGAACTCGGCGAGATCCTCGGCACGGGCACGCGGATGCTTCTCCAGTCCAAGGTTCTCGAACTTCTGCACCCACTGACGGGTGAACCCTTGCGGATCGAGGCTCCGGTGGACGCGGACTTCCGCAGATGTTTCCCCGGCTTGCTGGCACTTGACCATGAGGCCGCCGACCGCCAGGCGCCGACAGCAGGGGCCGATGGCTGATGGGGACTACCCGCGCCATGCCCTACTTTGCCGGCATTGCCTTTTCCACGGCCTCGATCGCCTTTTTGTCGTGGGTGGTGAAGTCGGTTTTCAGGAACGCTTCGTCGCGGGGGAGCATGACTTTCAGGTTCTCCAGCACGTCGAGCTCGGCGGTGGCATGGATCACCGCGCAGTCGAGGACGTGGCCGCCGGATTTCCGGTCGTCGCTGATGAAATGAAAGTGGTAACCCGGCACGTTGATGCCCTGCACATAGGGCGGGCAGCGGAAACCGACGAGGGTGCCGCGCACCTGCTCAAGTTTGAAGACGGACTGGTGTTTTACGACCTCCGGCAGGGGCGGGTAAGGCGGCTGCTGTTTCGGCACGCTGCGCAAGTTCATCGTCGCAAACTCCCCGCTGATGCGGACCGCGTAGAAGAGGTTTGCCGAAGGGGTTTCGGCATCCAATCGCCGATGCAGTGCGGCTAGCGAATCCACCTTGCCGAGTTCCGCGGTCTTTTCGCCGTTGAAAATGGTGACCGCGGAGAACGGCGTTTGGGCTGTGTCCGGGATCGGGTGGACCCGGCCATCGGCGGTGATTTGGTAGAACTCGCCGTCGAGCGCCAGCATTTCGCCATCCAGCGCGTTGAGGGTGCCGATGCCAAAGTCCCCGAACTGCTTCAGCGCGCCGATGTTGACTGAACCGTCGTAGATTCCTTTTGCCAGCGCATCAATGGTCGAGATTTGGACCAGGGTGTCACCACCGCGCGCGGGCAGGAGCAACATCACGGTGGCGAGGGCAAAAAGGGCGCTGGGTTTCATGGAATCCAATGTGGAGCAGTCCTCGGCGATGGCAATCACGAAAGCCGGAGCGCGCCAGATAGGTCCTATAGGACTTATAGGACCTATTCTTTTCTCTTCCGATATTCCAGCCGTGCGCGGGTCATGTTTTCGCGCAGGCCGCCCTTTGCCAAAAAGTCTTTTTCCAAGCGGCGGATCTGCCGATCCAGCAGATAGTTCGCCTGATGAATCAGGCAAACGGCGATGTTCGCCAACACATCGGCAGGGCGCGTTTCGAGAAAGTTCCGGTAACTTTCAAACGACTCGGCTGGCAGTTTGCCGAGCTTTCTAACATAGAGCGCTTCCTGACAGTCCTTCTCCCAGAACTTCAAGTCACGGACACGGAGGAAATCCTGATAGTCGATGAGAAGTTCCTCCAAACTAGCCCGGGCGACATTGGTCAGTTTGAGCTCCATCTCCGTCGAGGTAACGGAGGCCTTGCTGCCTTCCGCGATGTTCTGTTTTCCCGAGCGGGCAGCTTGCACCATCTGATCGATGGTGCGGTCACCGCGTTTCAGAAAGCGTTCGCAGAAACGGAAGGTGAAGTCATAAACGATCTCCGACTTTTGGTAAGAAAGCAGATCTCGGTAGTTGCCGCCTTTGGGGAGGAAGCCGTCTTCGGGGGGAGTCATAGGTCCTATAGGACTTATAGGACCTATTTCCCCAAATCAAGCCTGCACGTAAACCTCTGCCCCAGCTTCCACAAACTCCTTACTCTTCTCTTCCATCCCTTTCTGGATCGCTTCCTCTTCCGAAATCGCCTGCTCCGCCGCGTATTGCCGCACGTCTTCGCTGATTTTCATCGAGCAGAAATGAGGACCACACATCGAGCAGAAGTGAGCCGTCTTCGCGCCGTCTTGCGGCAGCGTTTCGTCGTGATAGAGGCGCGCTGTGACCGGATCTAGCCCCAGATTAAACTGATCCTCCCAGCGGAATTCAAAGCGCGCTTTACTCAATGCATTGTCGCGGTATTGCGCGCCGGGATGCCCCTTGGCGAGGTCCGCCGCGTGGGCCGCGAGTTTATAAGTAATGACCCCGACTTTCACATCGTCCTTGTTCGGCAAACCGAGGTGCTCCTTGGGCGTCACATAACAAAGCATCGCGCACCCATACCAACCGATCATCGCGGCACCGATGCCGCTGGTGATGTGGTCGTAGCCAGGAGCAATGTCCGTGGTCAATGGCCCGAGCGTGTAGAAGGGCGCCTCGTGGCACCATTCTAACTGCTTGGCCATATTCTCTTCGATCATGTGCATCGGCACGTGACCGGGGCCTTCGTTCATGACTTGGCAACCCTTGGCCCACGCGCGGGTGGTCAGTTCGCCTTGCACTTCGAGTTCGCCGAACTGGGCTTGGTCGTTCGCGTCGGCGATCGAGCCTGGGCGCAGACCATCGCCGATCGAGAAACTCACATCATACGCAGCGCAGATGTCGCAGATTTCATCCCAGTGGGTGTAGAGGAAGTTCTCCTTGTGGTGGGAAAGGCACCACTTCGCCATGATCGAGCCACCGCGCGAAACGATTCCTGTCATGCGGCTGGCAGTCATCGGCACAAAGCGCAGCAACACGCCCGCGTGGATGGTGAAGTAGTCGACGCCTTGTTCGGCCTGTTCGATGAGCGTGTCGCGATAGATCTCC
>CALPMD020000249.1 GCA_943324575.2 Akkermansia muciniphila | reverse complement strand
GCGGTGGTCGCGGTGATTTCCTTCGATTTGACGCACTTATGGGCGTTCGCGCGTTTGGCGCGGCGCTCAAGCTCCACGAGCTTTCTCGCATCGATGTCCATGCCGAAGACACGGCCTTCATTTTTCATCAACGCCGCAAGATGCAAGGACTTGCCGCCAGCGCCTGAGCAAGCGTCAATGATTCGCTCACCCGGCTGTGGATCGACCAAGGGCGCAATCATCTGGGAGCCGGCATCTTGAATTTCGACGCGTCCGTCGAGACGCAGCTTCTTGGGCAGAGTTTTACCTGGGCCGAGCACGAGAGCATCCGGCAAACCGGGAACTTCCGTGGCGATGATGTTGAAGCTCGCGAGCCAAGTCACAACATCCGGGCGCGTCGCGCGCAACGTGTTGACGCGAAGAAACACCAACGCGCGCTGATTGAGTGCCGACAGCTCAGCTTCCCACGCCTCGCCCAGCTCTGCTTCCCCTAGGGCATCGATCCAATCGGGTATCGACTCACGCACCGCTCGCGGTTGGTCTGCCAGTTCAGCCTCACGAGCGATGATCTCACTCGCACTGGCTCCGTTGTAAATCCACCAATCCGGAATCTCATAGCCCATGCGCACCCACTGAGCCGCGCACAGAGCCTTGGTCTCCTCGCTGCCGACCAGAAAGCTCAGCGCACGCCGCCAACGAGTGACTTCAAAAACCGTTTCGGCAATGAAACTGCGATCGCGTTTGCCCCACTTCGGATTCGCTTCAAAAGCGTCGGCCAATTCGTGATCAAGAATCTTGTGCTCGCGGAAGACAGACTTGGCGATGGTAGAGGCGGCCTCAGCGAGGATGCGATGCATTTTCATAAAAAATCACCCTCACCTAAAGCGCGTGGCATAGCAAATAAAACTAGGCCGCGAATCGCTTCTCTGACAATCCACCGCCTTCAGTGGCTCACCAAGCGCTGGCAGGTCGCCTCATCAAGCACTTCGCAGAGTCGGTAGCCTTCACCTTGGCGCGGAATGGTCATCAGTAGAGCATCGCGCTCGAAGGATGATGGGAAATCGAGACCGATCAAAGCGCGGCCGATGCGTTCGCCGGATTGACGGTAGTTGAAGTAGCATAGGCTGGCATTGCCTTGAATGCGCTGGGCGAGGAAGTCGTGCAAGGCTCCAGTGCGTTCATAGAAATCCAGTCGTAGGAAAACCGTGTTTTTAAGCAAGTCACCGCGCAACGGAATGGCACGGAAGGCGATGTCTATCGCGCCGGTCAGATCCTCCCAATCGAAGTCATGAGCCTCGAGCCTGACGGGCAGTGTATCAAGCACAGTCGGATCGTTGGCTTGAATGATGAAGGTTGGCCAGGCGCTGTGCTCGTCGGTTTTTCCGTATTGAAAATCGACGATATCGAGCCCTTCAAAGCACTTGTCCAACAGTTCTAACATCATCCCTGGCTGCTCTGGGATGCGTACTCTCAGCGTGCGGCTATTTTGAGTGCCGCTGCCAACCGATTGGGCGATACGACCAAGTTGGAGAAAGTCGATATTGGCACCGCAGAGCACCACCAGCACCCGCTTGCCAATGAGCGACTCCCGATTTTTCAGCACGGCGGCCAGACCAATCGCGCCCGAAGGTTCCGAAACACAGCGCAGCTGTTCCCAGAGCAAGCGCATCGCATCGCTGACTTCGGCGTTGGTCACCGTCTCGATGCGACTGAGTGTGTGCTGGCAGATTTCAAATGGCAAATCTCCCACTCGCTTCACGGCGGTTCCATCGCAAAAGAGGTCAACCGATTCGAGAGTGACCGGCTTGCCCGCTTCGAGTGCGGCTTTCATCGAAGCTTGGCCGACTCCCTCGACCCCAATAATATCGATCTCCGGCCAATACGTTTTCAGCCAGGTCGAAACACCTGCAGCAAGTCCACCGCCACCAATCTGAAGATAAGCCGCATCGAACGGACCGTGGCCCGACAAAACCACTTCGTCGGCTAAAGTCCCCTGTCCCGCCATCACCTTCAGGTCATCGTAGGCATGAATGTAAACGGCACCGCTCTTCTCTTCATCGCGGCGCGCCGCAGCCACCGCCTCATCATAGCTGTCGCCCGCGAGGTGGATTTCCACAAACTCGCCGCCATGTTCGCGCACGGCCGCCTGCTTTACCTTGGGCGTCGATCGAGGCATGTAGATCCGGGCGCGGACTCTTAACGTAGAAGCTGCTAAGGCGACACCTTGCGCATGATTCCCCGCGGATGCCGTCACCACCCCGCGCAACGATTCGGCTGGGGTGAGCATGGCCATGCGATTGCATGCCCCGCGCCATTTGTAGGCCTTGATCGCGGATCGATCCTCACGCTTGACCCATATCTCCGGTCCCGGACCCGGCAAATTCAGGCGCTCCAGTGGCGTCGGCTGGCCAAAGCGATAGACCCGCTCGCGAGCGAACAGGATTTCCTGGCGCAATTGGCGGTCCAACGACAGATCCTCACGATTCATAAAAGTATTTTTGACCGTTCAGACACCATCGTCCTGATAAAGTTGACGGTACTTGATCGCCTCGACCGCCACAGCCGCGGCCGTCCCAAAGATGGTTTCCACACTGGCGGCACGCGACACCTGAGCCGCGGGGCGCGCAAGGCCTAGGATCAGCTGGCCATAGGCCTGTGCTCCCGCCATATGCTGAAGCAATTTGAGCGAAATATGCGCGGCATCCAAACTTGGAAAGACAACTACATCGGCTGTCGGGCGCACCTCGGGTGCGGGCATTTTCACTTCGGCGGCTGCGGGGTCGAGCGCCACATCGGCCTGCAACTCGCCTTCGACACTGATGTCTAGGAATTGCTTGATCACTTCACCCTGCGCCAGAGCCGCTGCTGCAGCCATTCTGCGGGCATCCGCAGTCCCCGCGGAGCCCTTGGTCGAGTGACTGAGCATGGCCACGTAGGCCTTACGGCCGAGGAAATGGCGTGCCAGCTTCCCCGTTTCAATCGCGATCGTTGAGAGTTCAGACAAACTGGGATTCGGGTTCAACCCCGTGTCTGCAAAAAACAGAACCCCATCGCCACCGACGTGCGTGAGATGCGATCCCGTCACCATCATCACACCGAAAATTTTCGGCACATTTGG
>CALPMD020000248.1 GCA_943324575.2 Akkermansia muciniphila | reverse complement strand
TCTGAACTGCGTCCTTTAAGAGTAACGCCTCCTCATCCTCCTCTAACACGGGGTCCAGCCATGCGTCTTTAAAGTCATTGAGGTAGATCACCGACTCCTCGCGTTTGCGGCGGCGGGTTTCGCTGCGGTGGTGATTCAACCCACAAAAGCGGATCGTCGAAAACACCAGCGGCAAATCCGGCGTTGCCCCTCCCTTTTCGGCTTGGTGGTGCCACATCCGCAAGATCGCCTCCTGCACTAGGTCTTCTGCATCCGCGCGATTATTACTCCAGCCACGGGCAAACAGGAGCAAGCGCGGACCGTTTTCGGCCAGCCATTGTTTCCATTCGCCTGCGGGAGTAATCATGATTCCAAGCTAAAATGCCATGTGCTATGGCTTTTGTCGGCAAAATCGCAAAAAAATGATTTCTCAGTCGAGAAAACGGATTTTCCCCGGAACTGGCGACTTGCCGAGTGCCATTGCGGCGTGTTGCTCATCAGTGCAAGACGAGTTGATCGGCGCGTCAGGCGCGGCGTCATTCGCCTCGAAATAACCGTGATCCAGCATCCACTTTTCGACTTCTTCGCCGCTGATGTCGGGCAGCATGTGGCCGTCGATCTCGACGCAAGGCGACAGCGACTGACCGCTGCGCTGCTCCATCTCCCAGCGGAATGCCGGATTTTTGATGATGTCCTTCTCCTCATAGGGAAGATCGTATTTGCGCATGATGGCGCGGATGCCTTCGCTCCAACCGCAAAAGGTTTTCAGATACGCAGTGATTTTGGGAGAGGTAGTGGTTTCGGACATATCGGTAAGAAGTTGGCGGAAGATTAGAATACGATCCAAAAATCGCAAGCCCACTCGCGGAAACATCGACGAATAAACTCCAATCTAAAATCTTCGAAGCCGTAAAAAGTTACAAAAACCGCAATCCGCAGAATTCCCGATCTAAAAGGCAACAAGCGCACAATCCATTTTTTGCGGATCATTGCGCCTTTTTGCGGCTAAAATCCTCTTCGGTGGAATCAGCCCCCGCCACTCATCCGCGCAACATCGAGCAGATCCGACAATTCCTTTGCGGTGAGTCCCAAGTCACTGAGACGACTCTCGCAGATTTCCCGTATCGTCTGGCCACTGACGACTGATTCCTTCGCGATCGCGGCGGCGCGGTCATAGCCGATGTGCGGGGCCAAGGCCGTGACCATTGAGAGCGAAAACTCGATTAGCTCGTTGCAGTGTTTCACCTCCGCCTTCATGCCATCTATGCAGCGCTCGCTGAACACCGACGCCACATTGCCCAGCAGGCGGGTCGATTCCAGTAAGCACGCTGCCAACAGGGGCATTGAGACATTGAGTTCAAGAAAGCCGCCGACGCCGCACCATGCGACCGTCGTCTGATTTCCCGCCACCCGTGCTGCCACCATCGTCACCGCTTCCGACATCACGGGATTGACTTTTCCGGGCATGATCGACGACCCAGGCTGCGTGGCGGGCAGATGGATTTCCCCCAGCCCGCAGCGCGGCCCCGACGCCAACAGACGAACATCGCAGGCGATCTTATGCAGTGAAACGGCGATCGTCGCCAGTTGACCGTGCGCCTCAACACAGCCGTCCTTGGCCGACTGCGCTTCAAAATGGTTCTCCGCCTCGCGAAAGGAAATCCCCGTCATCTCTGCCAATCGGGCAATCGTCTTCCACGCGAAATCGGGGTGTGCATTGAGCCCGGTACCGACCGCAGTACCACCCAGTGGAAGCTCAATCAACGCATCGATCGCCTTCCAGGCGCGAGAGACTGATAGGCGAACCTGCCGCGCCCATCCTCCGACTTCCTGCCCCAGTCGGACTGGCGTGGCATCCATCAGATGCGTCCGGCCGACTTTGAATACCCCATGGAATTCCCGTGCTTTCTTCTCCAGCGCGGCCGCCAGAAGCTCCAAAGAAGGAATCAGATGATTGCGCATCTCCCGCGCCGCCGCCAGATGGATCGCCGTCGGAAAGGTGTCGTTCGACGATTGCCCCAAGTTGACGTGGTCATTCGGGTGGATGAATACCGCGCCCGCCCACTGGCTGCAGCGGTTCGCGATTACCTCGTTGACGTTGGTATTCGTCGAAGTCCCCGATCCGGTCTGGTAAATATCCACCGGAAACTGCCCGTCATGAACTCCAGTTGCGATTTCATCGGCCGCCTCCACAATACGTTCGGACGACGCGCGGTCTAACAGCCCAAGTTCCGCATTGGTCTGAGCTGCCGCCTTCTTGATCAAGCCGTAGGCGTGAATGAGCGGCGGCGGCAGGCCCATTCCTGATATCGGAAAGTTCAGCACCGCCCGTTCGGTCGAGGCCCCATAGAGCGCATCCATCGGAATCTCCATTTCGCCCATCGAGTCGCGCTCAATGCGTGGATATTTCGGGGGAGCAGCCATGGGGGGATGTGGGGGCTAATACTTCGAAAAACGCCCTCATAATATCGCCCCATTTCACCAAACCGCAAGTCATCGACGAGATGACGCAGACCCAGTCACAAAGGCACGCGCCAGTATTTCCCCTTCCCTCGGGACGGGGATTTGCCTAAACCTCGCGCCGACATGAGCCAAATCGTTCTCTTATTCTCCGGACAAGGTGCCCAAAAAACGGGCATGGGTAAAGACTGGGTGGAATCCTCCGCCACCGCCCGCAGTATGGCTGCGCTGGCCGACCAAACCCTCGGCTTCGCCCTCTCGGACGTGATGTTTGAGGGCCCCGATGAAGAGCTGACGCGCACTTCACGCTGCCAGCCCGCACTTTATCTCCACGGCCTTATGGGGTTGGCCTTGATCCGCGAGCGCTTGCCGAATCTCGTTCCTGTGGCCGCCGCGGGACTTTCACTCGGTGAATTTACCGCGCACGCCGCCGCAGGCAGCTTTTCCTTTGAAGACGGGCTGCGGCTCGTCGCCCGCCGTGGTGAATTCATGGAAGCCGCTTGTTTGGCGACCGAAGGCGCGATGGCAGCCCTAATCGGCGGCGAGGAATCGCAAGTCCGCGCACTGGCGGCCGCGGCCGATGTGGATATCGCCAATCTCAACGCCCCTGGCCAGATCGTGCTTTCCGGCAGCGTCGCCGGGATCGACAGCGCCATCGC
>CALPMD020000247.1 GCA_943324575.2 Akkermansia muciniphila | reverse complement strand
TGCCAAAGGAGTGAGTTAGCTTGCCAAAGGAGTGAGTTAGCTTGCCAAAGGAGTGAGTTAGCTTGCCAAAGGAGTGAGTTAGCTTGCCAGAGGAGTGAGTTAGCTTGCCAGAGGAGTGAGTTAGCTTGCCTGAGGAGTGAGTTAGCTTGCGTGAGGAGTGAGTTGGCCCAATCGCCTTGGATTTCAGCGCTTGGCCTTGGGGGTCTTGAGGAAGGCTTCGACCTCTTTGAGGGAACGGGTGTTGAAGACGTCTTGGCGGCGCAGCCAGCCTTTGCGGGCGAGGCGGACGCCGAGACCGATGTGGTGGAGGCCTTCGGGGCTGTGGGCGTCGGGGTTGATGGAGCAGAGCACGCCTTTGTCGCGGGCGCGTTTCCACCAGCGCCAGTCCATGTCGAGTCGCTGCGGGTTGCAGTTGAGCTCGATGATGGTGCGGGTCTCGGCGGCGCAGTCGATGATTTTGGCGTGGTTGACGGCGTAGGAGTCGCGCTTGAGAAGGAGGCGACCCGTGAGGTGGCCGAGCATGGTGACGTGTTCGTTTTCCATGGCGCGGCAGAGGCGGCGCGTCATTTCGTCCTCGCTGAGGGTGAAGGAGGCGTGGACGGAGGCGACGCAGTAGTCGAGTTTGGCGAGGGTGGCATCGTCGAAGTCGAGGCTGCCGTCCTTGAGGATGTCGACTTCGGAGCCAGCAAAAATGCGGAAGTGTTCGTAGCCAGCGTTGAGGTGGGCGATTTGTTCGAGCTGTTCGAAGAGACGCGCTTCGTCGAGGCCGTTGGCTTGGAACGAGGCTTTCGAGTGGTCGGCGATGCCGAGGTATTGGAGGCCGAGGTCGATGGCTTCGTCGGCCATTTCGTGGAGGGTGGCGCGGCCATCGGAGGCGGCGGTGTGGTTGTGAAAGGTGCCGCGGAGTTGGCCCAGCTCGACGAGGCGCGGCAGGGTGTGGTGGGCGGCGGCTTCGATTTCGCCGGTGTTTTCGCGCAGCTCGGGTGGGATGAAGTCGAGGCCGAGGGCGCGGTAGATGTCGGCTTCCTCGTGGACTTCGGGCAGCGGCGCGGGATTGGCGGCATCAGTGGCGGTGAAGCCGTATTCGTTGAGCGAGAGGCCCTGTTTGAGGGCGAGCGAACGGATGACGACGTTGTGCTCCTTGGAGCCGCTGAAGTATTGGAGGGCGAAGGGGAACTGGGCGTTCGAGACGGCGCGGAGGTCGCACTGGAGGCCGTTTTTCAAGCGGACGGCGGACTTGGTTTCGCCGCAGACGATGATGGAGGCGACTTGGGGCAGGGTGGTGAAATCCTCGCAGACGAGGGCGGGCTCCTTGGTGGCGACGAGGAAATCGAGGTCGTGCACGGTTTCCTTGGCGCGGCGGAATGAGCCGCAGATGGCGACACGCGTGATTTCCGGGTGGGTGCGTAGGGTGTCGAGGATTTCGTTGGCCAGCGGGGTGATGGTGCCGAGCAGGAACGTGTCGGCGAAGGCCGCGCGGTGGGCGATGGCTTCGAGGATTTTGGCCTGGGTCTTGGCACCGAAGCCGGGCAGCCCGGCGACTTTTTCCGAGTCACAGGCCGCCTGCAGATCTGCCACGGAGGACACGCCGAGGGTGTCGTAGAGTGCTTTGATCTTTTTCGGGCCGAGGCCCTGGACGTCGAACAGCTCGAAAAGGCCGGCAGGAAACTCGGCGCGGAGCTTTTCGTGGAAGACGAGTTTGCCGGTGCTGGCGAGTTCGTGGAGTTTTTCGCGCAGCGCCTCGCCGATACCTTCGATGCCCACGAGCTGGTTGTCGCGGGCGCGCCCGACGATGTCGCCGTCGTAATTTCGCACCGACTGCGCGCCATGGCGGTAGGCGCGGACCTTGAAGGGGTTCTCGCCCTTCAGCTCGAGCAGCAGGGCGATTTCTTCGAGGACTTCGGCTAGATTCTCGCGGGTCATCGAGTAAACATGAAAGGCACGACGGGGAATGAAAAGGTAATTTCAAGAGGGCGGGGGCAACCTCGAGCTATCAATGAATCAATCTTCCCCTCGATCTTGCGTACTCCTCGAGACTACTCTTGATCTGACCTTCGTTTGTTAGCAGCTGGCTCTCTCTATATCAGAATTCCTAAAATTCGGCTTGTCACGAAGTCTTTAGGTCGTTGGTATTTTCAGGTCGTACTTAAGACCTTACTGCTAAAAAACGTGGACATCACCCATTTGCCGAGGTCTATCGGGATCATCGCCTTTCGTTTACTCATTTTGGCGATCGGTCTGCAAATAGTCGGGGCGCAGCCGCTGATTGCGGCAGAGCCGAACCATGATGCGGCCACCATTCGCAGCGTGGCGCTGGTTGATTCGGCTTTGCTGGCTAGCATTCCCCGGGAGGAGTTCGTCGGCTCGCGAGTCATTCCTATCGACGGCAACCGCGATGTGATCGAGCAGATCACGGTAGCACTCGATGGGCAGACCGATATCGATGTCGTCCGGGTTCTCTCACACGGTGAGTATGGTGCGCTGTGCTTTGGTACCCAAAAGATCGACGCGGCCATGCTTGATGCGCGGTCCAGACAGATTTCCGACTGGAAAAACTCTCTGTCCGCCAATGCGGAGATTCTCCTCTACGGATGCAGTGTGGCTGGGACGAATCAGGGAAAGTTGTTTGTCAATCGGCTGGCGTCGCTGACCGATGCGAATGTTGCAGCAAGCACGAACCCCACGGGACGGGGCGGGAATACGATTCTCGAATACGCGGTTGGCCTCCCGGCAGCTGGCTTGATGGCAAGTCAGGCGGAATACGAGCGTGCCGGCATCCAGTTGGGGTGGACGACTTGGAATCACCGCCTCACCTTCAATGGCAACAACCAGGATGGCACCGCGAATGTGACGCTGATGTTCGATGTGGATGGCGACTACCATTACGGGGACGGCACTCCCAATGGCCGGACTGATTATGGTCCGCTCTATCTTTACGTT
Source organism: Akkermansia muciniphila (assembly GCA_943324575.2). GTDB lineage: Bacteria > Verrucomicrobiota > Verrucomicrobiia > Verrucomicrobiales > Akkermansiaceae > Luteolibacter > Luteolibacter muciniphilus_E. The sequence goes on along the minus strand of CALPMD020000247.1, from coordinate 185 downwards.
AATAACGTCCGAGTCGCGACGAAGGACTTTTCGGACGGCAAGGACCGGTTCTTCACCGGTAACTATGCGCTCTCCCCGGGCGTGAATGTCTTTCGCGTGAGCAAGTGGAAATCCTCGGCCTACTGGAGCAATGACCCGCCTGCTACCTACGAAGTCGTAGCCCCCTATTTCTATGGCGCCCCAGC
>CALPMD020000246.1 GCA_943324575.2 Akkermansia muciniphila | reverse complement strand
TTTCCGCTGTTTCGACTCTCTCGCCCTTGAGGTGCCGGCGGAGGGCGCGATCTTGACGGGCGACAATGCACAGGGGAAAACCTCCATTCTTGAAGCCTTGTGCGTGCTGGTGCGGCTCCACTCGCCGCGCACCCACCGCATGACCACCCTGGGGCGGATCGGCGGCAAGGGATTTGGCATCGCTGGCGACCCTTGGGGCAGCGAGCGACAGGTCCGCTATTCCCGCGAAGGGCTGAAGCTGAAAGCGGATGAGGAAATCCGCCCCAGCCAGACGCGCTATCTGGAAGATGGCGGCCTCGTCGTCTGGATGGGCAACGAAGATCTGGCACTGGTTCGCGGACCGGGCGAAGGACGCCGCCGCTATCTCGATTTCATCGGTGCCCAGATCGACGACAATTACCGCCGCTCGTGGTCACGCTACCAGCGGGCCCTGCGGGCCAAAAACATCCTGCTTAAAGAAGGCCGTCCGCGCGACGCGGAGATTTTATCCTACGAGGAAATCCTGATCGAGCACGGCAGCGTGCTGATGGCGGCCCGCAGCCGCTTGGTGGCGGAACTCGGCCCGCTCGCCGCAGCCGCTCAGCGCGCCGTCAGCGGCAAGGACGAACCGCTGGTTCTCCACTATCTGCCAGCCAGCGGCCCAGATTTGCGTGAGTCATTGCTGCAGGCTCGCGAACGCGAAACCCGCCTGCGCCAGGCAGTCGTCGGTCCCCACCGCGATGAAATCGACCTCCGAATCCACGGCATGCCCGCCGCCGACTATGCCAGCGAAGGCCAGCAACGCACCCTCGCACTGGCTTTGAAACTCGCCCAAGGCCAATTGCTCGAAAGACGCGGTGGAAAAATGCCGATCTATCTGATGGACGACATCTTTGGCGAACTCGATCCCGGTCGCCGCAATGCGCTCATGAATCATTTGCCCCCGGTGGCCCAAAAGTGGATCACCACCACCCATCTCGACTGGTTACAGGATACGCCGTCGTTAGGCAACATCCGCCGCTTTCAGGTCAGCGATGGGCAATGCAACGCCCTCTAAAAAAGCGAGACTCAGGGCTTAGAGCGGCGCTTGGAACGGGGCTTGGTCGGTTGCGAAGGGTCGATCAGACGATCGACTTGGCGCTCGCCGTTTTTATAAATTCTCTTAACCGAGTATCCTGCATTCAGGCTGGGCACGGTCAGGTTTTCCACCGCGGTACGCAAGGCTTCAATTTCAGACAAGGTGAATTTAAGAATTGGCTGAGACATGGAAAAGTGGATCTTGTTAGACGAGAAATTCAAGCAACGACGACTACTTGTCAAGAAGTCATATTTGCTTAAATCGTAAAAAGTGATCAATCTAACGTCAGAAGCGCTTGCAGTGTTCGAAAATTGTGACAATAATGACCCATGTCTTGGTGCTCCGAATGGATACGTGATTGGCTGAAGCAGGAAAAAAAGAGGACACAAAATGACCTCGCACACCTTGCTGACATCGATCCGGGTAATGTTTCCCGCTGGTTGAGTGGTCAATCGCGGCCGGATCCCAAGGCCTTGGCCACCTTGAATTCGACGCTCACTCCGCAAGAGTCTGCCGACCTTTTCATTGCATGGGTCAAAGACATGCTGCCCGTCGGTCACGAGAAACTGGTCCATATTTACTCCTTGGTTTCCGGGGATGAATCAGCCAACAAAAAGGTCCACGGTGGTGGCAAAGCAGCTCCCGCCGCCGCGAGCGCGACCGTCTTCCCGCCCGGAATCAGTACCGATCTCCAAGAGCGCTTGGTGTTTTTCAGCAAGCTAGCGGTGGTCAATCCGGATGTTCGCAAGATTTTGGATGTGTGCTACGAAGCCGCAGTCCGCGACACGGGCGATTCATTCTGAGTCATTCCTCATCATTGACGACGAAAGGGAGTTCCTATTGGGGCTCCTTTTTCGTTGAAGCACCTTTGGGCGGAAATTTGGCTCTTTCCGCGGCCACAAGCGCAGTGCTAAGAATCTGCACATGACCGCCATAGCCCCAGTCCCGACGTGCTCCGCCATCCTGGTGGCAGCAGGGTCGAGCCAGCGGATGGGTTTCGACAAGCTTGCCGCTCCATTGGCGGGGGTAGCGGTATTGCGCGCCACGCTCGATGCATTCCTTGCCGCAGAATCGATCGCGGAGGTGGTGATCGTTTGCCCCGAAGAGCGCTGGTCGCTGTTGGGTGAGCCTGTCTTTTCAAAACCCGTGCAGCGCGTGGACGGCGGAAAAGAGCGGCAGGACTCCGTCGCGGCCGGTCTGGCAGCCTTGTCATCGACATCGCATTTCGTGGCCGTCCACGATGCGGCGCGGCCCTTGATCCGCCCCGCGGACATTAACCGCTGCGTGGCCATGGCGATGCAATACCGGGCGGCAGCTCTGGCGCGACGCGTGACTGAGACCTTGAAGCGAGCGGATGACGACGATTTCAGCGCCGCGACAGTCTCGCGAGATCAATTGTGGTTCATGGAAACGCCTCAGGTTTTCGAAGTCCCGCTGCTGCGCGAGGCCTACCGAGCGGTGGCCGCTCAGGGACTTACTGTGACCGACGAGGTTTCGGCGCTGGAAGCCCTCGGCGTACCGGTGAAACTGGTGGAATCTCACTACCCGAACTACAAGATCACCACTCCGGCCGATCTGGCACTGGCGTCGGCCCTTTTATCATGAGCAAAACCATCTACGAATGGCGTCAAATTCCCAACGGGCCACGCCTGGCCGTGGCCACTGTCGCCGATTCCGAGTGCGCGGCACTCTCCATCTACATTCCGGCAGGCAGCCGCGATGAAACCAATTTCCCGACAGGCCTCGCCCATTTCGTGGAACACATGGTCTTCAAAGGCACCCAACGCCGCAGCGCGCGCGAACTGAGCTTTGAAATCGAAAACGCGGGCGGCCAACTCAATGCCAGCACTTCCGAGGATCAAACCGTTTACGAAGGCCGCGGCGAGGCCGACCTGATGCCGATCCTCGCCGACGTCCTGTCTGACATGGTCTGGCACGCGACCTTTCCCGAACCAGAAATCGCACTGGAACGCGAAGTCATCGGCGAGGAAATCACCATGTACAAGGAGTCGCCCGCCGATCACATCGGCGATCTCATCTCATCGGCGCTCTGGGGCGAGCATCCATTGGGCAACTCGAT
>CALPMD020000245.1 GCA_943324575.2 Akkermansia muciniphila | reverse complement strand
CCCACACCCGCCGCAGCAAGATATAGCGCCGCAGGCGAGCCGAGCGCGCCCGTCCCGATCAACAATACGGACGCATTTTTCAACCGCAACTGCCCAGCCTTACCCACTGCGGGAATAAGCAGGTGGCGCGAGTAGCGGAGAAGCTCCGCCGATGATAAACCGTCCGACATGACGCGGAAGTCTGCAATAGAATCATCCCAGGGCAAAGGCGGAAACCATTTTGCAGGCTCAAATATGGATGATAGAATCCCGCCATGTCCGAAGTTCGCTCGACTTTTCAATTGAGCCCAAGAGATCCAGCACCTGATTTTTCTCTCCCCGATGAGGATGGAAATATCAGAACTCGTGCGGAGATTGCCGGTAAATGCGGGTTGTTAGTCGTATTTGCCTGCAATCACTGCCCCTACGTCATCCATCTAGCAGATACTCTCGGCGACTTCGCCCGCGAGATCTCAGCCCAAGGCGTGAACACGGTCGCGATCAATTCGAACGACGTCGCCAAATATCCGCAGGACGGGCCTGTGGGGATGAAGGCTTTTGCTACCGAGCGGCGTTGGCAGTTCCCCTATTTGCTCGATGAGTCGCAAAGTGTCGCCAAGGCTTACGGCGCGGCTTGCACGCCGGACTTTTTCTTTTTCGATCGAGATGGCCTTCTGTTCTACGCGGGGCAATTCGATGCTTCCCGCCCGCGCAATGGCAGCAGAGCGGACGGGAGTGACCTGCGCGAGGCGGTGCGGCGGATGGTGAATGGCGAAGAACCTGTGGCCAGCGCTTACCCGAGCAGTGGTTGCAACATCAAGTGGAAGCCGGGCAACGAGCCAAGCTATTTCTAGTCTAGCACCCCGGCGGGAGGCTTACCCACGCAGTCGCGAGCAAGTTCGAAGTGCCGACTTGGATCAATGTGCTGGTGAGAATTCTTCCTCAGGACAGGCGCGCGGCCAGAAGTTCGCGCTGGAAGATGAGTTCTTTGGGCAAGTGATCGTAGAGGTCGATGAAAAGTTCGCCTTGGCTCACTAGCTCCGCTTTCCACTCGGCTCGGTTGAACGCCATGGCCTTGTCAAAATTTTCGCGGGTGAATCCATCGAGCCCTTGGATGTTGAAATCCTCGAACGCGGGCGTCCATCCGATTTGGGTTTCATGGCCAGCGGCGGCACCGTTGCAGCGTTTGACGACCCATTCGAGGACCCGCATGTTTTCGCCATAGCCCGGCCACAGGAATTTGCCGTCTTCGTCCTTGCGGAACCAGTTGACGTGGAAAATGCGCGGTAGATCCTTCAGGTGGCGGCGGATTTCCAACCAATGGCCGAAGTACGCCCCCATATTGTATCCGCAGAATGGTAGCATCGCCATCGGATCGCGGCGGACTTTGCCGATGGTGCCTGCGGCGGCAGCTGTCATTTCCGAGCCCATCGTGGCCCCCACATAAACGCCGTGGCTCCAGTTGAAGGCCTGATAGATGAGCGGCATGGTCGTGGGCCGCCGGCCTCCGAAAATGATGCCTTCGATGGGAACTCCATCTGGGTTTTGCCACTCGGGATCGATCGTCGGACATTGCACGGCGGGGGCGGTAAAGCGCGCATTGGCGTGGGCCGCGACTCTTCCGCAGTCGGGCGTCCAGTCCAGTCCCGTCCAGTCGATGAGGTGCGCGGGTTTTTCCGCAGTCATGCCTTCCCACCAGACATCGCCATCATCGGTCAGCGCGACATTGGTGAAAATCGTATTCTCCTTCATCGACTCCATGGCGATCGGGTTCGTGTCGTAGGCGGTGCCAGGGGCGACGCCGAAAAAGCCGGTCTCGGGATTGATCGCGTGCAGCTTGCCATCCGCGTGAGGCCACAGCCACGCGATGTCGTCGCCGACGATCGAGGTTTTCCATCCCGCATCCAGATAGGACTGCGGCGGGATGAGCATCGCGAGATTGGTCTTACCACAGGCGGATGGAAAGGCCGCCGTGAGATAGGTTTTGCTCCCGTCCGGCGCGTGCACGCCGACGATGAGCATGTGCTCTGCCATCCACTGATGCTCGCGGGCGATGTTGGAAGCGATGCGCAGTGCGAGACACTTTTTACCTAACAAGGCATTGCCGCCGTAGCCCGAACCATAGGACATGATCTCGCGCGCCTCGGGGAAATGGACGATGTATTTGTCGTCGTTGCAGGGCCAGGTGCTATCGGCTTGGCCCGGTTCCAGCGGGGCGCCGACCGAGTGGAGGCAAGGAATGAATTGGCCGTGGCCATCGCGCTTTTTGGGAATCGTGCCAGCAGCCTCCTCCTCCAAGCGCTTCAAAACGTGGGCTCCCATGTGGCACATGATCCGCATGTTCACCACCACGTACGGGCTGTCAGTAATCTCCACCCCGATCTTCGCCAACGGCGAGTCGAGCGGTCCCATGCAGAACGGGATGACGTACATCGTCCGTCCTTTCATCGAGCCCTTGAACTTCTCGGCCAGCATGGCCCGCATTTCGGCGGGGTCAGCCCAGTGGTTGGTGGGGCCTGCCTCGTCTTGCCGCTTCGAGCAGATGAAGGTCCGTTCCTCCACGCGGGCCACGTCGGACGGCGTCGAACGGGCGAGGAAAGAATTCGGCCGCTTCGCGGGATTGAGGCGGGTGAACGTCCCTCGATCCACCATCAGCGTTGTGAGTCGATCCCACTCGGCTTGGGATCCATCGCACCACTCGACGGCGTCGGGGGTGCAGAGGGCGCTGACTTCCTCGACCCATTTTTGTAAGCTGGCGTGGGTGGTATTGATCGATTGATTCATGACGTTTGCATTACACCAGAAAATCGCTCGTTTGGCAATTGGATGCGGAAAATCGCTCGCATTATCTCAATAAACGCAACGCGATGGGACTTGAAGAAAGGATGAAACTCTTTTGAGGCTTCGTGTGTGGCGTGAAAGAGAGGATCTCACCACGTGTTGAAGTCCTCGCAGCGCTGCGGAGGCTTTTCCCGGCAGCGCGAGGGCATCACTGTTCGCATCGAGAAGGCCCTCGGCAGGTTTTTCAGCTTTTCCAAGTCGTCGATGGCTTCCTCCATCGAACCCCAGGGCTTGGCCAAGGAGATGAAATTGCGCTTATCGGTACAAGTGCAGAATTATAACGAGTTGGATGTCTCATGTAACTGGGCGTAAAGACCCT
>CALPMD020000244.1 GCA_943324575.2 Akkermansia muciniphila | reverse complement strand
GCTGCAAGTGCGCCGCAGCGAGTTGGTCGCGTGGCTGACCGCTCACGGCCACCGCTGGCGGGAGGATGCGAGCAATGCGGAGCCTGTGGCAGTCCGCAATCGGTTGCGCAATGAGGCACTGCCGCTGCTGGCGGAAATTTCCCAGCGTGATGTGGCCATGGCATTCGCGCGTGGCGCTTCAGATGCGGATGAGATGTCAGTGCTCGAAGCATGGGCACTGGATCAAGCCCGCGTGTTCGATCCGCAGGGGCGCCTTCACCTGCCTGTGATGCGGGCATTGCCGTTAGTCTTGCAGCGGATTGCGCTGCGCAAGTTTCTGCTCGATCACGGCGTTAAATCGTTGGATCGCGCATTGATTGAGCGCGGGTTAAGCCTGTTGGATGTCGGTAACGCGGCAGTGATTAACCTACCCGGCGGTGGTCAATTGCGCCGCCGTGCGGGTCGCTTGTGGATCGAGTTGGCGGGGGATAGACTCGCCGACTGAAGTCAGCGCTCCTGGCCGGGCCAGACTTTTTCGAAATCGTTTGGCGATTTTTCCGCTTGGCGGATCAGGCCGTCAGCGATCATGGCAGACCATGGCTCGATCTGGCCGCCCAGGGTTTCGATCGCGTGCACGGTCCAGACGTTACAAACCCGTGGGATAAAATACGAGTGCCGCGATTCGAGGACGACGCCACCTCCCCAGCTGGAAGTACTGACGACGATGGGCCTGCCGTCGGGACCGGCTTTGCTACAATCGTTGAGGAAGGTTGCTAGATCCTTACCGCGTTCGCGGGCTACCAGTTTTCTCCAGACCCGTTGATTCGGGCAAACTTCCACCACGTACCAGTCGGCGGGGATCAGCTCCATCACCGAGGGGGTGGGAGTGAGCAGCGCACGAAAGAACTTCCATGGCGTATGGAGGCCTTTCTCGATGTAGGCCGTGCGATCGCCCCAACTAAGAGTAACGTATTTCGGTCGGCCAAAGCCCTGCGGCGGGACGTAGCCGGACTCGAGAAGCCAGTCGTACGGAAAGACCATGCCCGTGTGGAGTTTGTCGGCGATTAGCCAGACAAGCACATCGGGGTCGCGGCCGAGCTGAGGCGGGGTGTTGCTGGAAACCCCTACACGGTAATTTAATGCAGGGGTGTCGGGCAAGCGGATGCCACACGAGCTGATGCCGGTCGCTGCGAGCGCGGCGATGACCAAAGATCGTGTGAGACCGAAGGCCTGCATCAGTCCGCGAGGAAAGAGCAGATGTATTCGCAAATACCCTCTTCCACCGTGATGGTGAAACCGCTGTTGCCAGCCACCTCAAAGGCAGAGCCAGCCTCGACTTGAGTCACATCGGTCGTGCCATCGAGGATGATGCTGCAGCGACCGGCGATGATTTCCATGCGCTCGGGGGCGGCGGTTCCGAAGTGGAATTTGCCCGGGTAAATCAAGCCCAAGGTTTTCTTGGTGCCGTCTTGGAAAAGGATCGTGTGGGAAACCACGCGGCCGTCGAAATAGACGTTGGCCTTGGCATCGACGGTGACGTTCGGAAATGTGTGCATGATGGTTAGTTCTATTAGATTATGATTTTTGGAAACGCGATGCAATCAAAGTCTCACTCGGTCGGCAAGCCACTCTCTTTCCAAGTTTCCCAACCGCCTTCGAGGACGCAGGAGGAGTAGCCATGGTCTGCAAGATGAATTGCGACCGACCGCGCATCCGGGCAGAGTGGATTGGTGCAGTAAACAACTATGATTTTTTTTGCCTTCAGACCCGCTTTGATTTCCGCATCGCGGGCTTTGATCTGCATATCGCAGCCTATCTTAGGCATGCTGATGGCGCCGGGAAGGTGGCCGAGGTGGAAAAAATATCCCGGCCGGGCATCGTAGAGGATTACCCGGTCGGATTGATGCAAGGTGAAAAAGTCGGTCAACGAAATCGAGGTCACCTTGCCGCGGCCATTCATCCGCACAGGTTTTTTCTGTTGCAAAGGTATGGCGGCAGGTGCCACTGGCACCGAATGGGCACAGGACACGATGCCGCCAAGAATTGTTGCAAGGACGATCCTCGACAGGGGGCGAGTCATTTCACGATCTCGATCAATTCCACGTCGAAGACCAGCGTGCCAGCGGGTGCGCCCGGAGGTGCGGTGTCGCCGTAGGCCAGTTTCCCGGGAATCCAGAGGCGGCGCTTTTCACCTTCGACCATCAGCTGAACGCCTTCGGTCCAGCCGGGGATGACTTGGTTGAGCGGAAAGACGATCGACTCGCCGCGCATCACGGAGCTGTCAAACATTTTGCCATCGGTAGTCCAGCCGGAGTAGTGGACTTTCACTTGATCCGTCGCCTTCGGGTGAGCGGTGCCGGTGCCTTTGGTCAGAACGCGCGAGGCGATGCCGGAGGCGGTCTTCTCCGCGCTCTCTGGAGCGGCGGCCACGTCTTCAGGGACTGCGGGAGGCTTGGGTGCGGCTTTGATGGCGAGCAGCTCGACATCGAAAACCAGCAAACCACCGGGGCGGCCACCGCCTGGGTTTTCACCGTAAGCGAGATTCGCAGGGATCCAGAAGCGGCGCTTTTCGCCCTCGACCATCAGTTGCAGGCCTTCGGTCCAGCCTTTGATCACGCCATTGAGCGGGAAACTGGTCGGCTGGCCGCGTTTGACCGAGCTGTCAAAGAGTTTGCCATCCGTCGTCCAGCCCGAGTAGTGGACGGTGACGGTGTCTGCGGCGGCGGGTTTGTGTTCGCCTTTACCTGCTTGCAGGACTTTGGAGGCGAGGCCGGATGCGGTTTTTGCTGCATCGGCGGGTGGGGCTTGGACGTCGGTTGGTGTTTCAGGCATGGTCGTTTCTGCGCGGGCTGGAGTTGAAATAGCGAGCGCTAACCCGGCCGCGGTCGGGATGAGGCTTCGTAGGGATTTTGAAATGAGATTCATCTGCCCAGATTGAAATGTCCCTGCGGGTCTGTCAATCCTGCGAAAGAGTCGATTTTTTTCAATAACGAGGCTTGCGGACTTTCATCGCCGTTTGCTCGTTGCAGTAGGGGCAGATGAATTGGCCTTTGAACAAAATCCCGGTAGCCACTGGAAGGCGGTAACTGCCCAAACAAGAGCGCGCGCGTCTGTGCCTGGCGCATCCCGGCTTGGCCATGAATGGGGTCATGCACAATGGACAGCGCACATCGACCGCAAAAAACCACAGCAGGATGGAAATCAGG
>CALPMD020000243.1 GCA_943324575.2 Akkermansia muciniphila | reverse complement strand
TCAGCGTGGTGCGAGCGTGACCGAGTCGCGCACCGTCGCGGTCAATCTCTTCGTCATGGTCGAGCTGTTCTACCTATTCAACTGCCGTAGCTTCACTCGTTCTATGTTTGCCATCGGGCTCTTCTCCAACCCGTGGGTCATCTTCGGTTCGCTCGCAATGGTCGCGCTGCAACTCGCCTTCACCTACCTGCCCGCGATGAACGCGCTATTCCACTCCGCGCCCATCGGCCTCGACTCCTGGTGGCGCATCCTCGCCTTCGCCACTTTCGCCTACCTGCTCGTCGGCATGGAGAAACAGATCACCAACCGAATGCTAAATACTAGGAAATTGCTTTTGAGGTGAAGGCCACTGAGAAAGCATCGGTGAGAACTGGAGGACGGGAAAATAGGGGTTGATGAACCATGCCCGTTGGACGGTCTAGGGGAAATACGGAATGCAATATTTCACGCCGCAGAGGTGGGGAATGCACCGTCATGCCATGAAATCGGCCGAACTGCGCCAAATCGGCATTACCCAATTTAATGTCACCCAATTTTGCAATGGCACGGGTGGAAGTCAGGGCTAATCTGCGCCATGCAGACACTGCACCACGCCTACCTCGGTTCCCTCGTCGCCGACGTACTCGCGATGCCTGGCCACTGGTATTACGACCGGGAGGCTCTCAGGCGCGACTACGGAGTGCTCGACCGCTTCCAAGCTCCGCGAAATCCACACCCCGGCAGCATCCTCTGGCGTTCGGAATACCACGCGCTCAATGAACGGGGCGACATCCTCCGCGACCAAGCCGTCTTCTGGGGCCAGCGCGACATCCACTACCACCAATTCCTCGAGGCCGGTGAAAACACCGTGAATTTCCGACTCGCCGCCGAACTCCACGATCAAGTCCGTACCCACGGCGGCTACGATCCCGAGCGCTGGGCCTGCCGCTACATCGAGTGCATGTTGACACCCGGCTGGCATCGCGACACCTATCTGGAGGAATACCATCGTGGATTTTTCACCCGCTACGCGCAGGGCAAGGCTGTCACCAAGTGCGGGATCTCCGATGAACACATCGGTGGACTCGCCCAAATCCCCGCGCTGCTGGCGGCACTGCCGGAGAATGCCGATTGGCGGTCTGCCACACGCGAGCACCTCGCGCTCACCCATCGCCACAGCAATGTCCAACGAGCCGCCGATTGTCTCGCCCGACTGCTGAAATCCATCACTGTGGGCACTCCGTTGCGCGAGGCGATCGCAAGCGAAGCGGGCGATTGGTTTTCCAGTCGGAAAGCCGAGCGCTGGGCGGCGCGACCGGACGATGAAATCATCGGCAGCGTCCTGAGCCCTGCTTGTTATATTGATCAAGCATTCCCAGCCGCCCTCTATCTGGCATGGAAATATCACGACCAGTTCGACACCGGCATCATTGCCAATGCCATGGTTGGCGGAGACAACTGTCACCGGGGTGCCGTCGTTGGTTCCCTTCTTGCCGCGGCGAATGGCATCGACGATCGTTGGGCCGCCGGCTTGCAGGCATTCCGTGAAACTGCCGCTGCTCCCTAACATGAATGGCGAACTCTTTTCTTCCCCGGCCCCCATCTGGGCATCTACCCGCAAGGACGCGCTCGCCCAGCTCGATGCCTTCATTCCTGCCGCCGGCCGCTACGGACGTGACCGGAATCATGTGTTCCCCGGCCATACCAATGTGTCGCGACTCTCCCCGGCGATCCGGCACCGGCTGATCCTCGAATCCGAATGTGCGGAGGCTCCCCTCCGTCGCTACGCCGCATCCACCGTCGAGAAGTTCACCCAAGAAGTGTATTGGCGCCGCTATTGGAAAAACTGGCTTTCGCTTCGTCCCCAGGTCTGGACCGATTACCTCGATCAACTTACGCTACTCCAAAACGACCCGCACGCCAAAGCAACCCTGATGCGCGCCGCCCGCTGCGAAGCCGGTGAAAGTTCGGTCGCCATCATGAACCACTTCGCCCGCGAACTGATAGAGACCGGCTATCTTCACAACCACGCCCGCATGTGGTTCGCCGGGTGGTGGATTCACATTGAGCGACTCCCTTGGCAACTCGGGGCCGACTTTTTCCTCCGCCATCTTCTCGATGGAGATCCTGCATCTAACACGCTCTCGTGGCGTTGGGTCGCCGGGCTACAGACTCCGGGAAAAACTTACCTGCCCCGCCGCAGCAATCTCGAGAAATACCTGCCACCCGAAGTGCTTGAAATGCACCACGAGGGACTGGAACAGCTCGAACAGCCTCGCGCTTTGATTCTTCCCTCCGAGGAACGACCTGCGATCACCCGTCCCTCACTTCCGCCCACGCCATCGCTGGGAGAGGGCCGGTTCGGCATCTGGATTCACGAGGAAGATCTCCTCGTCGAGCAAAGTCCGCTCGCTTCGCTGAAACCCGTCAACATCCTCGCCACCGGTGACACCGCCACCTGGATCCGTCTCCGCTACCCGGAACCGAAAACCGCCTGGCTCCGGATCGCGCTCACTGACGCGGCCCGGCGCGCCGGCTCCGCCCTCGGAGTCGAAGCCCGGGTCCAAGCCGACTCGACCGCTATCGAAGCACTTCTTCATTGGGCGACCGAGCACCAGCTCCAACAAATCGCCGCCATGCGGCCCGAGATCGGACCACTTCACGATCAACTCCAAGAACTACGGAGCGCGCTCACAAAAATTGGCGTCGAGTTGGTTCTCTTCGACCGCCCTGAAGACCTCGCCCTCCGTCCGCTCGCCACCGGTGGCTTCTTTGGTTTCTGGGAGAAGATGCGGAAGTCGCCGTTCGCCGGGGATTTGTGAGATGCCCGAATTGACCTGATGGACGCAGGCGGTTTTTTTATCGGCCCCATCCTTCCCATTCCTCCCATCTCCCGCTACAACCCCGCCATGAGCGACTCCATTGCCGAACTAACGGCCCAGATCCAAGACTTCGTCAACGCGCGCGAATGGCGGAAATACCACAATGCCAAAGACCTCGCCGTGGCGATTGTCGCCGAGGCTGGCGAGTTGATGCAACACTTTGTCTGGCAGCAGGAAGACCAGATCGAAGAACGCTTAGTGAAGCGCCGCGAGGAAATCGCCTCCGAGATCGCCGACGTGGGCATCCTCTTGTTCGAATTCGCCGACAACCTCGGCTTCAAACTCGGCGAAGTGATGTCGGCCAAGATCGCAAACAACGACATCCGCTACCCCGTCGAA
>CALPMD020000242.1 GCA_943324575.2 Akkermansia muciniphila | reverse complement strand
GTCATCACCCGTGCGCCCTTGCGGCGAACTTCCATGATGTGAACCCCTGCCGCATGATCCGCCAGCGGAGTGTCCGAAAGCGAAATCCCGATGATAGGCGAACCTTCACCGATCAACAGATGATACAGTGGCTGGGTGCGGTTAGAAATCTCCAGCGCCCCCGAGATCGACGAACGCGCAGGAATCAGCTTCGGGCCGAAGATTGTCAAATAGGCGACACCGATGATCGCCAGTGGAATCCCGAGCGGCGCCAGCTCAAACATGGTCATTGGTTTCTGCCCCATGTCGCGCAGGGTTCCGTTGACTAGAATGTTGGTCGAGGTCCCGATCAGGGTGCAGATGCCACCGAGAATGGAGGCGTAGGAAAGCGGCATTAACAGGCGAGAGGCCGCGATGTTCTTCGAACGGGCAAAGCCGAGCGTCACCGGCAGCATGATCGCGACGATCGCGGTGTTATTCATCCAAGCACTGAAAAACGCGGTGATCAGCGAAAACGCCAAAATCGCCAACCGCGTATTGCCAGAAAGCCGGTCGCGCAAGGCCCGCCCGATGTGATCGACCGCCCCGGATTTCTCCAAGGAACCGCCGATGATGAAGAGCGCGGCGATGGTCAGCGGCGCCTCGTTTTTGAAAACATCCGTCATCTTGCTCGGATCGACTAGTCCGAGCGCCACCACGAGGCACAGCACCGAAAGCGCGATCACATCAGGTGCCGCCCACTCGCGGATGAATGCGATGAGCGTGATGAGAATCACCAATAAAGTTAGGCCGATCTGAAGAGTCATGGGGCGGGATCCCCGCGCGCGGGAGCTAACCTCATGAACGGGCTAACGAGGTTTGGCAAGAGCAGGATGCACTAAATAACGACACACGCTGCCTTGTATTTAAGAGTTTTCAGGGGCATTCTGCGCCGTGCTTCGCCCCATCGTCTCGACCAATCTGGCCATCACTGCGGATGGAAAAATCTCATCCACCGCCCAGCGGCCGACGGGCTGGACCTCCCGCGAAGACCACGCCCGCCTGCTAGAGCTGCGCGCCAATGCCGACGCGATCCTCGTCGGCCGCGGCACGCTGGACGCGGACCGCATGACCCTAACGGTGCCTGAGGCGTCGCGCCAACCGCTGCGCTGCATCGTCTCGCGCAGCGGCCAGCTCGATCCCGCGCACCCGATTTTCACCAAAGCAGGCGGCGACATCCATTTGCTGGTCACTGGCGAAAATCCGAGCAGCCAAGCGGACCCTCTGGATTCCCGCATGACCGTCCATCACCAGACCTTGCTCGCATTCCTCCACACGCTGGCCTCAGAATACCAAGTCAAACGGCTCCACTGCGAGGGCGGCGGACAACTGATCCGCGCCTTGGCAGAGCTAGACGCGATCGATGAATTCCACCTCACCCTGGCTGGCCACACGATCTTCGGCGGGCAAGCCGCCCCCACCACCACAGGCATCCCGGCAGACTTCCTACCGAAAGCCCTGCCATTTGAAATAAGCCACTTCGACCCGCGGCCAGACTTGGGCGAGTGCTTCCTCAGCTACACGCGCAGCCGCTAAGGCCGCATCAATGCTCGGCCTTTTTGCCGTGCTCCGTCGCTTCGCCATGTTCGGCCTTTTCGCCGTGCCCAGCCGCTTCACCGTGCCCCGCGCTGGCGGGCCCGTGTCCATGAAGTTGTTTCGTGCCATTAGGGCCTTCAAATTCATGACGTTCGCAAGCAACGACACCGAGGGATACAGCCACAAGAAGGATGGAGAAAAATTTCATCGCGCCGCTTCAATAGCCACTCACCGCGGAAAGGCAACCCTCAAGCTGGAAAAAACACACCGCCCCTCCCGCCGTCCGCAGCACTTTCTGGGTGACCCTTGGCGATCCTGGCGGCATTACAACTTGCCGGCAGGCACTCACACAGACTACGCTACATCGTGGAAAACTCCGACAACAGCTTGGTGCCAGCGAATTTTCCAAACGACGCTTTTTTCAAAGAGATGTTCTCCGATCCGCCGCGCGCGATCGCGTTTTTCAAAAGCCACCTCCCGCCCGCCATCGTGGCCAAGGTCGATTGGCCGTCGCTCAAAGTGCTGCCGTCGTCGTTCATCAAGTCCGGGCTGCAGCAAGTGTCTGCCGATCTGTTGTTTAACGTGAAAATCGGCGGCCACGACGCGCTGTTTTACCTACTCCTCGAACACCAAAGCACAGTCGATCCGAGCATGCCGCTGCGGATGCTCGGCTACGTCGCCGAGATCCTTTTCAAGCACCACAAAGCGCATGGCCTCCCCCTGCCGCCGGTCTTGCCCTTCGTCCTCCACCAAGGCCCCGAACGATGGAACGTCTCCACCGCGTTTGAAGATTTGTTCGATTTACCGGAGGATCTCTCCGCCGCGTTGCTGCCGTTTTTGCCAAAATTCCAGCACGCCCTGCTCGACCTCACCCTCTATGACCCGACGCAGGACGAGGACCGCCGCGATTTACAGTCGATCCTGCAGTTGATGAAGTTTGCGCGGAAGAAGCAGGTCCTGCAATATTTCGAATGGCAGGCCGCCAGAAAAAGCGTGAAAATCACCAAGATCCTGCTCGGCCGCCTCCTAATATATGCGCTCCACGCCGACAGCGATCTTGACGTGGAACAAATCTACCATAGTCTGACCTCGAACCCAGAACTGCAAAAAAGCACCATGTCCGTCGCCGAAAAACTCATCGCCAAAGGCCGTTCCGAGGGTCGTTCTGAGGGCCGCTCTGAGGGCCGCTCCGAAGGTCTTGAAAAAGGCTATTGGCTCGGGCGGATTCAGTCTCTGGAAGAGTTTCTGGAAAAAACCAAGAGCTCCCGGGAAGACCTCGAGCTTTTGACGGTCGCCGAACTTGAAGCGAGGCACCAGCAGCTTCACAGCGAATACCAACGGCGCTTCAAAAATAGCTAAGATCGCCAGAACAACGATACCCCGGCGCAAAAAACCTCCCCAGCGTGGTGCCGAGGAGGTTGGTAATGATCCGAGGGCTTAGAGCTGCGGATTAGTTGATTTTATTCAGGTAATAGCTCTCTGAACGCTTGGGCTCTGCGGCAGGCTTTGAAGGCCCTGAAGAGGAAACCTTCACGCGACGCATTTCGATGCTCACTTGATTGAAACTAAAAATCGCATCGCGCTCAGAAACGAGACGGAATTCACCATCATAAGCATTGCAGCGGATCGTCGCAATAGCAGGCGCGACAATTT
>CALPMD020000241.1 GCA_943324575.2 Akkermansia muciniphila | reverse complement strand
GCACGCCTGCACGTCGAACGCTTTCTGCCCCAAACCCCGCTGCGGATCGTCGTCGATCACAAGGGCGGCGATCACACGGAGAATACGGCTTTCGCCAAGCCGCCGCTGCGTCGCGGCGATCCCGCGAGCCTGCTGAAAAATGAAGCCGTGAAGCGCAAGATGCTGCCTGCGATGTTAGAGAAGACCCGCGATCTCGGCGGCGTAAAAAGCCAGGCCGTGATCGAAGACGCGCTGGAACGGATGCACCGCGAGATGGCGGGCGAAATCGCCAGACTGCGCGATCTCGCGGAAATCAACGATCACATCAAACCCGAGGAAATCGCCGCGCTGGAGGAGCGTGAGGCGGCTCTCGCGGATGCCATCGGCAACGCCCGCGTGAGACTGGACGCGGTGCGGTTGATTTGGAAAGCGCCGGTGGCGGGCTAAGCGAAAATCGCCTTCACCTCGTCGGGTTCTAACTCCCGCCATTCGCCATCTTCCAGATCGTCGGGCATGGTGAGGCCGCCGATGGAAATGCGCTTCAGGCCGAGCACGTGGTTGCCCGCGGCGGCAAACATCCGGCGGACTTGGTGGTAGCGACCTTCGTGCAGGGTGACGAGGGCTTCTTTTTCGCCCAACACTTCGAGCTTGGCCGGTAGCAGCGGGCGGGTTTCGCTGTTCAACACCAGCGTGCCCGAGGCGAAGAGTTCGCCTTCGTGGCCTTCCAAAGGGCGGTCTAACTGCACCTGATAGACTTTCAGGCAGCCCGACTTAGGATGGATGATTTTGTGCAGCAGTTTGCCGTCGTCGGTCAGCAGGAGGAATCCCGTGGTGTCCTTGTCGAGTCGGCCGATGGGATTGAGGCCCGGATTGCGCAGGGCAAAGCGCGGCGGCAGCAGATCGTAAACGGTGTCTCCGGGATCTTCGCTGCTACAGGTGTAGCCGTCGGGCTTGTTGAGCATGATGACCAGCGGGGCAGGGGGATCGAGCTCTTCGCCACGGACGCGGATCTGGTGGTGGGGCGGCACCTCGTTTTCGCCGAGCACGCGGCCCGTGTCATCGGTGACAACGCCCGAGCGGATCAGGCGTTGCACTTCCTTGCGGGAGCCATAGCCGAGATTGGCGAGAAGTTTGACGAGTTTCATGAGATTGGTTAGCGGCGTTCGGCGAAGAGCAGTTTGTAGATTTTGTTCTCGGCGATTTTTCGCCAAGCGAGGCCGCTGGTTTCGAGTGCCGCTTCGTAGGGCAGTTGGCGGTTCGCGACTAGCAGCAATTTGCCGCCGCGATTGAGCGAAACGGCTGCCACTTTGAGAAAGGCCCGCCCGAGATCGACATCGGTGGCCTGGCCCGTGTGAAACGGCGGGTTCATGACGATGGCGTCATAAGTGCGCGGCAGGCCCGTGGTGACGTCGTGCCAATGGTAGGCGATTTCGCGTGGATGGTGGGCGAGGTTTTTACGGGCGCAGTCGAGGGCTCGCGAGTCGGCCTCAAACAAATCTAACTGGGAAATCCCCGGGCAGCGGTGCAGAACGGCGTCCGATAGGAACCCCCAACCCGCGCCCAGATCCGCGACGGTTCCGCGCAAGTGCGCTGGCAAATGATCGACGAGCAGTTGCGAGCCTGGGTCGATGTGGTCGCTGCTGAAAATCCCGGCTTCCACGGTGAAGTCGGTGTCGGGAATTTGGCGAGGTTCGCCCAGCGCCCGCCATTCGTCGAATAAGGCCTCGTTCCAGCTGCCATCTTCCGTCGCGTAAAAGGCACGGCATTTGTGCTTTTGCAGCGAGGTGATGTTGCCCGTCGCCTTGGCGAGTTCCTTTTCAAATCGGCCAGCACCCGCGGTGTTCGGCATTGCGACCACCAGTTTTCCGCCGGGTTCCAGTCGGTCACGAGCCAGCGCAAACCAGAACAAGGCCTCGTCCCGCGATTTTCCGGGTAGAACTAACACCAGCGGCCATTTGCCAGCGGGCAAATCCTCGCTGCGCAGAAATCCCGCGCGTCCCCACGCCGCAGCCCGTGGTTTCAGCGGTTGCCAGCCCGTTAGCTCTAACCACTCCTTCAGCTCAGCATGCGGTTCCGCCCCAATGAACAAGGCGCGCGGCGGCACGGCCAGCCCTTCTTCGGCCGAAAAGGCGAGCATCAGCGTTTCGAGAGCGGCGTTCATGCCGCTTTTCTAAAGGACGCCCCTGAGTTCGGCGATTGCCATTTTTTGTTGGGATTGGGTTAGGCCTCGATCCCGAGTTTCACCTTCACCTTTTCAATCTCGTCGGACAGCTGGCCCCAGCGGTAGTAGCTGGTTTCGAGCGATTTTGCGAGTTTGTCAACGGCATTGGTCACCTCGCGGAGCTTGCCGGGGTTTTCGAGAACGGTCTCGCTGGATAGCTGTTGGGTGAGCGTGGCTTGGGCGGCTTCCAATTCCGCGATCTTCGCTTCAAGCACGGTGAACTCGGCTTCGAGCGGCTTGAGAACTTTGGATTTGAGCTCGCGGGCTTCGGCTTCGATTCGACGTTGTTCCTTGCGGTTGACGCCCGGCATGGAGGGACGGGAAGAGCCGCCGCCGTTGGGACTGGCTGCGGGGGTCGATGCCAAACGAGGCGCAATTCCCTTTTTGGCAGCTTCGTCTTCAGCGGATTTTTCCAAGTAGTAGGTGATGTTGCCAGCGTAGAGCACGGGCTGTTCGCCGGGACGGAATTCCAGAGTCTTGGTAACTAGGTTATCAAGGAAAGTCCGGTTGTGAGAAACGATCATCACACTGCCAGGGTAATCGATGAGCGCGCGCTGAAGTACGTCCTGCGATTGCATGTCGAGGTGGTTCGTCGGTTCGTCGAGGATCAGGAAGTTCGCCGGACGCAGCAACATGCAGACGAGCGCGACACGCGAACGCTCACCACCCGATAGAACGCCGATTTTCTTGAACACGTCGTCGCCGCGGAACAGGAAACAGCCGAGCAAGTTCCGCGCGTGCGGCATGCTTTCGCGGGAGGCCGATGCTTCCACAGTTTCGAGCACCGAGAGATTCGGGTCGAGTTCGTCGGCATGGTTTTGGGAGAAGAAGGAGGTGGCGACCTTATGGCCAAAAGTGTGGGCGCCGTTGTCGGGCTCTTCCTGGCCCGTGATCAGTCGGCAGAAGGTCGACTTGCCCGCACCGTTCGGACCGACAATGGCGAACTTTTCGCCCTTGTTAATCTCGAAGTCGAAACCGCTGAAGATGTTGAGCGGGCCGTAGGATTTGTG
>CALPMD020000240.1 GCA_943324575.2 Akkermansia muciniphila | reverse complement strand
TCTCCATCACCGTGGATGGTAAGGGCCAACTTTGCCTCGCGGTCGTCTAGGGTGTAGGAGCGTATGGCCTGCTTGGCGGCGCTGGCTTCATAAGTGAGCAGCTTGCCCTCAGGCACTGGCCAACCCATCAAATAAAAATCCCACGTATCCTTATGCCAAGGCTTGGTGGGTTTCTGCGCCCAGACCGGCTTGTCGGTGCTGAAAAGCTCGATGCTTCCCGTGGCGCTCCCGAGGTGACCCTCCGGATACGAGGACCAGTAGGTTTTTTTGTCCCAGTGGAGGCGGTCGAACTGGTCGCTGGTTTGAAATTTGATGCCGACCTCCAGATTCACTGGTTCACCGGAGCGCGGCAATTTACCTGTCGTGTCGAGTGGCGGAAGGTTTTTGAATTGGTAGCCGATGTCCATGCGGCCGTTGGCGGCGAAGGTGTAGAGGTAATCCACATCGAATGCGTCGAACTGCCCGGTGACATGGACCGCCACAGCGTTTTCTTTTTTCTCGATGCGGAGGTCTTTCATTTTCCATGCAGCGAGCATGGGAGTGTTATAGATGACGGTTTTTTCGATCACCGAAGGCTTGTTGCCGATATCGGGATTGATACCCAAGTGGTGGAATTCCTCGAGCTTGAAAATGTGCGGTATCGGGCCCACGAGAGGAACACTTACCCGACCGGATTTGATGCTTTGGATGAGTCCGGTGGAGCGGTCGATCGCAATCGTGAAATCCTTGCCTTGAACGGTGATCAAGCCGTCACCCTCGACTACCTCCGGAGCCCCTTTCAGTACGGGTGCTTTGGGATTTGCGGGGTGGCCGAGCGTGATGCTGTAGTCATCGATGATTTTTTTGGAGCGGTCTAGGAACGACACGCCGATTTCCGTATTGGCTTTCCAGTTTGAGGCGGGGAGTTCGATCGCTCCCTGCTGATGGGGCGCAATTGGCGGGCACTTCATTTCCTGCGTCTTGCCATCATAGCTGATGAGGAGTGTGACCTCATCAAGATGGGTGTGATCGAAGCGGTTGTGGACGGGTAGGGAAATGGCTTTGCCGGCCTCGAACTCTGTCACTTGAGTGTTCAGCAAGCGGACCGGACTGTAGGCTTTTTTCACATTCCAAAACTCCGGCTTCGGGCGGCGCCACTCGTCGACGATACCCCATCGGGCCGTGCCATAGAGGTTGGGCAGCTTTTCAGAAACCGGAATTTTCGCCTGGCCTTTTTGAAAGCGTCGCACGGCCCCCTGGGAGGTTTTGTTGATGGGTTCGGGACAGATGGTCATATCGTCCGCATAGTTCCAAATCGCGGCCCCGATACTTCCATTGGAGGAAAAAAGAGCGGTCCACGCCTTGTCCAAACTGCGCCCCCAGTAATCGCGCGCATTCGGATCGTGAATCCACAATTCGGCCGAATGCCCGAGCACATGCATCCACTCATCGTAGATGACGGGCATTTCTTTCATCTCATAATTCTGGTCCCATTTCGGGTAGTGCCAGCTTCTTATATCGTAGCTGCTGCGCTGTGGGTCGTCCTTGACTTGGTAGGAAGCCGTGATGGGGCGTGAGGAATCGAGCTTGCGCGCGAAATCGGAGGTGGCCGTGAAGTTGCGACCGAAGACGCTCTCGTTGCAGATCGACCAAAGAATGATGGAGGGGTGGCTCCCGTAGTTGAGAAGTACTTCCCGCTGTTGGTTGATGAAGAGGTGTTCGTATTGCGGATCGTCGCTCATGTCGACTGACGGTCTGTTAGCTTTGCCGCAGTCGAGCACTGCCGACTCCAAGTTGACATAGAGTCCCTGCTCGTCGCACTGCTCGACGAAGCCGGAACCCGGTGGGTAGTGCGACGTGCGCACGAAGTTCATGTTCGACTCCTTGAAAAGCCTGACATCAAGGTTGTCGACCGCAGGCTCGGGAACGAAGCCCTTGAGCGGGTTGACGAGGTGGCGGTTAGCGCCGCGGAGCTTCACGACCTTGCCGTTAATGAGCATGTTTTTTTTGTCATCGAACCGGATGTCACGAAAACCGATGCGCTTCGAATAAACCGCCGTGGCTTGGCCAGGCGCCTTGCTGGAGATCTCCAAGCGATACAAGCGCGAATGCTCGGCATCCCATGTTTGCGGGGAGGCCACCTTCGCCATCCAGGTCACTTGCGGTTGGTCGAGTTGGCAATCGGGGGTCGCGAGCGGGACCTCCTTTCCTTCGGGATCGAACAGGCGGAACGATGCGGTCGCGTGCGGGGAGGGCGTTTCCACTTGGCCGATGACGGTGAGGGTCGCGGTCTTGCGGTCCTCAGAGAAAGGCGAGGAAACAATCGGAAATTCCAAAAACGACTTCGGCCGCGCCTGCAGTGAAACACTTCGTACTAGGCCGCCGATCGCGCGGAGGCGTTTGCCATTGAAGGCAATGTCTTTTTTGAGGTCGGTGATTTCCAGCGCGATCCATGCGTCCTGTCCGGGAGTCACTGCCGGGGTGATGTCGCATTCCCACGGCGTCCAACCTCCTTGGTGCCCGGTGATGAATTTTCCGTTCACCCAAACGCGTGTAAACTCGTGGGCGCCCTCGAAGCGGAGGCGGATTTTTTGGCCCGCGAAGTCGCTAGGGATTGCGATCTTGCGCTTGTAGGCAAAAGGCTCGTCCTCCTTGATGAGGTGCCCCTCTCGGAAAACATCGCCCGGCACTGGCATGGTTTTCCAGCCCGTCGGCTCAGCCAGCTCCTTCCAAAAGTCCTTAGGCGCGGGAATCTGGAAATGCCATGTGCCATCTAGGGAAACATCCGCTACCTCTACCCCGTCGAGCTTGTCGAGCGGCGAACCTTGCGAAAAAGCAGCGAAAGCCGAAAGTTGGAGAAGCAGGAACGGCCAGCGGAGGCATTTACTAAGGTGGGTCAATGAGAGGTCGATCATAAAATTGGAAAAGTATTTCACGGGTATTCCAAGGCAAGGAGGATTCGCGATTTGGTTGAGAGAAGTGGTCTGGTGTTGAGTTGGAAATCCTGCCACCCAGTAGGATGTTATGAACCAAGAAGCACCAACCCGAGCCAATGTGAATGTTCTAACGCGGCTTCTCAACCCCATTCTACGCGGCTTTTTACAGTGAACTGCTCGGCATTGCGGGAACGGCTCAACCTGCTGAGTTTACTCAAAATCCATGGGACAGCATCGAAACGGAACGACTGGTGGAGCTTGCACGACGCGGCCTGTTGGGTGTTCTTGTTATCTGAAAAGGTCGCTGT
>CALPMD020000239.1 GCA_943324575.2 Akkermansia muciniphila | reverse complement strand
GATCACCCGCGTAATTCGTGCGATGCCCCGCGTAATTCGTGCGATGCCCCGCGTAATTCGTGCGATGCCCCGCGTAATTCGTGCGATGCCCCGTGCTATTCGTGCGATGCCCCGTGCTATTCGTGCGATGCCCCGTGCTATTCGTGCGATGCCCCGTGCTATTCGTGCGATGCCCCGTGCTATTCGTGCGATCGCCCTCCAAATGAATTTGAGATTCTTCCGAAATGCGCTTAGACTGACAGTTGATGAAATGGTCATTAAAACTGGGCAGTGTGGGCGGCATCGGCGTCTATCTCCACTGGACGTTTGCCTTGTTGGTCGGGTGGATTTTCTTCGCGCACCTCGGCGCGGGCCAAACTCCCGGCCAAGCGCTCGTCGGCGTGGGATTCATTCTCGCCCTGTTCACCTGCATCGTGCTCCATGAGTTTGGCCATGCCCTGACCGCCAAGCACTACGGCATCATGACGCGCGACATCACCTTGCTGCCCATCGGCGGGGTCGCCCGTTTGGAAAGCATCCCGGAAAAACCGATGCAGGAATTCTGGGTCGCCTTGGCGGGGCCGGCCGTCAATGCCGTGATCGCCGGGCTACTGTTTGTCGTTTTAAAAGGATTCAATCAACCCCTCCAGGCACTGGATGTGGGCGACTTCAAGGGCGGCTTTCTGGAACAATTGATGTGGGTCAACCTCTTCATCGGCGCTTTCAACCTGCTACCGGCCTTTCCGATGGATGGCGGCCGGGTGCTGCGTTCGCTGCTGGCCATGCGGACCAACCGCCGCCGCGCGACGATCATCGCCGCCAATATCGGCCAAATGATGGCCATCCTCTTTGGGGTGATCGGCTTTTTCCACAACCCGATTCTGATCTTCATCGCCATTTTCGTCTATCTCGGGGCACAGAGTGAGGTGGACCACATCGAAACGCAGTCGGCGCTGGAAGGATTATGCGTCAAGGATGCGATGATGACGCGCTTCCGCTCCCTGTCGGCACGCGACAGCCTCGACACCGCCGTCGAGGAACTCCTCGCGGGCGCCCAGCAGGATTTCCCCGTCCTTGAGGATGGACAAATCATGGGGATCTTGCGCCGCAATGATTTGGTCAAAGCCCTCAGCGATGGGCGGCGCAACGCGGAGGTCGGCGAGGTCATGTGCCGTGAATGCAATCCTGTCGACGAATCGGACGTGCTGACCGCAACCCTCGAATCCATGGGCAACAGCCAAAACACCAGTTTGCCCGTGCTTGGCAGCGGGCGCTTTGTTGGGCTTTTGACCCTCGAGAATATCGGCGAATTGCTCATGATCCATACGGCCGCCGCCACGCAACGCGGTTAATCATCGCGTGATCTGCGAATCGCGCAAAAAATGAAAACGCGCGGTATCCCAGCTTTGACTTGCTTGCTACTGGCTCGGAACTCAAGGATGGCGCATGGACCGCTGGTTTCTGATTGCCGCCACTCTACTCGCTGCTGCGGGAGGGGTTTGGGGCATGATTTCAGTTCACCATGGCAAGCGCAGCCCATGGACCTTGGCGTGGATGTTTGGCGTATTCTTATGCCAAATCGGCTTTCTGGGGGTGCGTGGGCAACTGCGCGCAGCTTGTCCGCTGATGGACCACGGTGAAATCCTCACCTTTCTGGCGTGGTCGCTGACTTTGTTCTACCTATTGATCGGGCCAGCGTACCGCATCTCATTGCTGGGCGTTTTCACGGCACCGCTGGTGGTTCTTTTCCAAGCACTGGCACTCATCCCGGGTACGCTGACGGCCAATCCCGCAAGGTTGGTGGGCAGCAATCCGTGGCATGAGACGCACTCGGCCACGTCTGTCCTGGCCTACGGCGCTCTCGCTCTGGCCGCGGTCGCAGGGGTGATGTTTCTGGTGCTGGACCGGCAACTCAAGGAGCAGCACTTGAAAAGCGGTTTATTCCGGAATCTTCCGCCGGTGCGCGAGTTACTCATCTCCTTAGAGCGCCTGCTGTGGCTGGGCAGCGGCTTGCTGACGGTAGGAATTGCGGCGGGTCTTCTGATGCCACGCACCGCAGCGGCTTGGGGGCACCTGATCGCCGCGATGGCCGTGTGGTTCGCCTACGCGCTGTTGTTGGGAATCAAACAAGTGCGTGGCGTGACGGGCCGTCGGCTTTCCTTGTCGGCGGTCATTTTATTTTTGCTCTCGCTAGCAGTCTTC
The DNA here is from genome assembly GCA_943324575.2 of Akkermansia muciniphila. Taxonomy (GTDB): domain Bacteria; phylum Verrucomicrobiota; class Verrucomicrobiia; order Verrucomicrobiales; family Akkermansiaceae; genus Luteolibacter; species Luteolibacter muciniphilus_E. Next base: position 1,053 of record CALPMD020000239.1, on the reverse strand, counting down.
GCGTTTATCTGATGGAACTCATTTGTCTCGGCCTCAATCACCGCACAGCCCCTGTGGAAGTGCGGGAGCGCTTTGCCGTGGGCACGACGCTGTTGGGCAAGGCCGCCAAGGAGTTGGTCGCGCTGGCCGAAGCCACGGAAGGCGTGGTCATCTCGACCTGCAACCGGACGGAATTTTACCTCGCTGCCGCCGATGCGGAGGCCTCCTTTGGCCACATCGAAAAACGATTGGCCGAGAAGATCCAGGTGGACTCGAGCGTGTCCGCCCACTTCTACCGCAAAGCAAAAACCGCCGCCGCCCAGCACCTCTGTCGCGTCGTCAGCGGGTTGGATTCCATGATGATCGGCGAAACTGAAATCTTTGGCCAGGTCAAACAAGCCTACCAATCCGCGTTGGAAGCCGGGTCAACCGGAGCCGTGCTCAATCGCGTCTTCCAACGTGCCTTCAGCATCGGCAAAAAAGTCCGCACCGAAACTTCAATTCAAGAAGGATCGACCTCCGTCGGCAACGTGGCCGTCGACCTCGCCGAAAAAATCTTCGGCCACCTCAAAAACAGCGAAGTCATGATCCTAGGTGCCGGTGAAATGAGCCGGACGACCGCGCAAAGCCTCGTCTCCAGAGGAGCCAAGTCGATCTTCGTGGCAAACCGTTCCTTCGACCGCGCCGAAGAACTCGCGACGGAAATGAACGGCACGGCTGTGCGCTTCGACGACTGGCAGAAGGTGCTGCAGCGGGTGGACGTGGTCATTTCCTCCACCGGTGCGCCCCACGCCATCGTCCACCGTCAGGATGTCGAACAGGCCCGCCGCGCCCGCAAGTACCGCCCATTGTTTTTCATCGACATCGCCGTGCCCCGCGACATCGACCCTGCCGTGGGAGAAATCGAAGAAGTCTATCTTTACGATATCGACACGCTCGAGCAATTGGCCGAAGAAGCACGCACCCGCCGACAGCTCCAAATCGAACAATGCGAGCGGATCATCGACCTCGAGTTAGAAAAACTGAATTTACCTGGAACTTGAGATGAGCGAATCCCCTACTCCCATCATCGTC
>CALPMD020000238.1 GCA_943324575.2 Akkermansia muciniphila | reverse complement strand
CCTTTTTTGCCACAAGCAGGCAGCAGCAGCCAAACCGCGGAGAGGGATAAAAATAGAATCGGGCGCATGGGAGCAGGATCAAGAAGCTTTCGTGCCACCTTTCGGAGACAAGAGGATCTTAGCCAGATTTACGCCGACGAAAGCTTTTTCCCACTGGGCGACTTGCCAGTCGCCGAGTTGCCATCAATTTGCCGGGAAGACGAGCTTTTGGCGCGCCGCTGGAGAGCGGCCGAAGTTATCGCCAATGTCCTTGCTGGTGACAAAAAGCATCAAGCCGATCAACAAGATGGCACAGAGGGTTTGAAGGATTTCCAACGGCTTCGCTTTGACGGGGCGGCCAAAGATTTTTTCCAGAATGGCCAGAGTGATGTGGCCGCCATCCAGCACGGGAAATGGCATCATGTTGAGCACGGCCAGATTGACGTTGAACAAGACCATGAACGCGAGAATACGGCGCCAGCCATCGTCCATTTGCAGGAGTTGATACTGCAACGTCGCGATCCCCACCGGACCGCTGAGGTGACCCACACCGATGCTCGAATCGCTGGCCACCACGCTGGTGATCGTGGTCCACATCATCCGCAAGCTATCCGAAACCTGTTTGAGCGGCTTGGGATGTACGATGCCTTGGTTCTGATAGGGCACTCCGGAGAACGCGAGACCTAACATCGGGCCCTTGCCTTCTGGGGACAGCGGGACCCGTGGCGTCGCGGTGAGCAGGACGGTTTGTCCGCCGCGCGCGATTTCAAAGGCGATCGGGTTTTCGCCGATGGATTTGACAAAATCGACCGCCGCCTGATCCTCCTTAAATTTCTGACCATTCATCGCAACGAGGACGTCACCGTCCTTGAATCCTGCTTTAACGGCGGGGCTACCCTCGGCGATATTGCTCAACACGATGTGGTCGATCTCCGGGCCGATGCCGACCTGGCGCAACCCGCTGCGCTGGAACCATTGGGTTTTTTCCGTCTTGAACTTGGAGATGAGTTTGAGCGGCGCTGGCGATCCTGTGCGCTCGATGGTGAACTCGATTTGGTTGCCTTTGCTCAGGACGATGCCCTCGGTGATGCTGTCGAGCGACCCCGCGAAGCCATCGACCGGGTTGCCGTTGATGTGGGTGATCTTGTCGCCGGGCATGATGCCAGCCTGCGCCGCCGGGCTATTTTCCAACACCCGGCCGACGACTTGAGTGGGGATGAAATCCTTGGGCTTGCCGACTTGATAGACGACCCCAGCTGCAAGCAAGGCGAGCAGCATCGAAAATAAGGGGCCCGCGATCGCGACGATGATTTTATCAAGCGGCGTGATCGGTGGCAGCGGCTGGCTAGTTTGGCCGCCCCCCTCGATGGCCTCCATCGGTGCCATCTGGGGCAATGCGACAAAGCCACCCGCAGGAATCCAACCGAGCCCGTATTGCACCCCATTGATTTCCTTTTTCCAAATCGGTGTGCCGAACCAGATCTGGAAGCGCTCGATGCGCAAGCCGCGCCACTTGGCGGCGAGGAAGTGACCCAGCTCATGGACAAAAATGATGATATTGAAAATCATCAGAACAACGGCAATCAGCAGGATCACTTGGAGGATGTTGGAAATAGCAGACATGAATGAGTCGAATTCCCGCAACCCTAGCGCGGTTCACTCCGGCGGCAAGTTCATTAAAATCTCAACACAAGCTCACGGCGGAATCGGGAACCTCGCACATCGCTCGACAAACGCCCGTGCCTGCGCGAAAGTCTGTCACTGCCGGATGTTTTTGAAAGCTCCCCATCGTTCGCCGCTGTGCGACTCCCACCGTGAAGAGGTGGCGAGTTTGCTGACGCATTCGCTGGGGGTGGTTTTTGGCCTCGCGGCCTTGGTGGCCATGCTTGTCCTGTCGGCGGGCGCACCGTTGAAGTTGATCTCAGCGGCGGTTTTCGGGGTTTCACTGGTGCTGCTCTACCTGTCATCCACGCTCTATCACTTCTTCACCTCGCCGCGGTGGAAGGCGCGTTTGCAAGCGCTCGACCACGCCTGCATCTACCTACTCATCGCCGGCTCCTACACGCCCATCACCCTCATCACCCTGAGCGGTACCTTGGGCTGGTGGTTGTTTGGCATCATCTGGGCGATGGCCCTCGCGGGCGTCTTGATCAAGCTGCTGTGGGACGGCAAAAAGGACCACTGGATTTCCACCGCGCTCTACCTCGTGATGGGCTGGCTGGTGGTGTTTGCCATCGGCCCGCTGATCCGGGGGCTGCCGCTGGCGGGTCTCTGCTGGCTGGTTGCGGGCGGCCTGTCCTACACCCTGGGGATCCTCTTTTACGCGTGGCATCGGCTGCCCTTCAACCACGCGATCTGGCACCTGTTTGTGCTCGGCGGCAGCGTTTGTCACGTGGTGGCCATCGCTGGCTACGTTCTCCGTTAAATTCTGATTATGCCCGAACTTCCCGAAGTCGAAACCACCCGCCGCGGCATCGAGCCGCACGTCGCAGGCGCCAAAATCGCCGAACTGATCATCCGCCGCTGGGATCTGCGCCAGCCGATTTCCCCGGACATCGCGGAGCTCGACGGGCGCACCATCCTCGGCGTGACCCGCCGCTCGAAGTACCTGCTGTTCGCCATCGACGATGGCTCCACGCTGCTCGTCCACCTCGGCATGTCGGGCAGCCTGCGGGTGATCGATCCCGCCGAGGCCTGGAAAAAGCACGACCACGTCGGCATCACCTTGGGAAATGGCAAGCAGCTGCGCTTTCACGACCCGCGCCGCTTCGGCCTCGTGCTGCGGCTGACCGAGACCGACCCGCAGTCGCACGCCCTGCTCAAAAACCTCGGCCCCGAGCCGCTGGAGGACGGCTTCACCGTCGCCCTCCTCAAGGCCGCCTGCGCCAAGCGCTCTGCCGCGATCAAGCTCGTCATCATGGATGCCAAAGTGGTCGTCGGCGTTGGCAACATCTACGCCTCCGAAGCCCTGTTCCGCGCCGGCATCGGCCCGGAAACCGCGGCCAACCAGCTCACCCTGCCGCGCCTGCGCAAACTCGTCGCCGCCATTCGCGAAGTCCTCGCCGCATCCATCGAGGAAGGTGGCACCACCCTGCGGGATTTCCTCAATTCGGACGGCAAGCCCGGCTACTTCAAACAGCGCCTGTTCGTTTACGACCGCAAAGACCAACCCTGCCGCAACTGCCAAACCGCCATCCACCACACAGTCCTCGGCCAGCGCGCCACCTACTGGTGCCCGCGCTGCCAAAAATAATACCCAT
>CALPMD020000237.1 GCA_943324575.2 Akkermansia muciniphila | reverse complement strand
TCCCTTCGATCGGGTGAACTGGATCACCAGTTCCTTCCTCATCGGTACCGCCCTCACTGCCCTTATCGGCGTTCCGATTTACCTCGTGAAATTCGGCCTTAAGTGGTTCCAATTCGCGATGTTCTTCTTTTACGTCACCGCGACGATGATGAGCATCACCGTCGGCTATCACCGCCTGTTTTCCCACATTTCCTTCAAGGCGAAGCTGCCCGTCAAGCTCTTCACCCTCGTTTTCGGCGCCTGCGCGTTTGAGAACTCCTGCCTCAACTGGGCGTCCGATCATCGCCGCCACCACAAGCATGTCGACCACGACGAAGATCCCTACGACATTTCCAAGGGCTTCTTCTGGGCGCACATCGGCTGGCTGCTCTTCAAGCTCGATCCCGAGCCACCGCTGGACAATGTCGCCGACCTGCGGAAAGACAAATGGGTCATGTGGCAGCACCAGTACGTCCACTGGATCGGCCTCGTCGTCGGTCTGGTCATTCCATCCGCGATTGGTTATGCCTACAACCTCTCCATGGGCCAGGTTGCATGGCAAGGAGCGCTCGGTGGATTTCTGATCGCTGGCATCGCCCGTATCGTAGTCGCTCAACACTGCACCTTTTTTATCAATTCGCTCTGCCACACCGTTGGCCGTCAGCCTTACTCCACCAGTCACAGCGCCCGCGACAGCGCGATCATGGCCTTCCTCACCTTTGGTGAGGGGTATCACAACTATCACCACGAATTCCAACACGACTACCGCAACGGCGTGAAGCCATGGCAGTGGGACCCGAGCAAGTGGACGATCTGGACGCTTTCCAAGCTCGGTCTCGTCGATGGCCTGCGCCGCGTGCCGGATGGCCGAATCCTCCTCGCCGAAATGGGTGAAGCCCGCCGCAAGGCCCAGCTCCACCTCGCCGAGATCTCTGCCCACACCGCTGCCGAAGCGATGCACGAACTCGTCGAGAAACTATCCGCCAATTACCACGAGCTCGAAAAGGCCGTTAACGACCGCATTCAGCTTTCCCGCGACGTGCTCAACGGTTGGCAGGACGAGACGCGCAGCCTGATGCGTGAGCTCCGCCGCATACCCGTTGGTGCATAAGAAGCACGCGATCCGGCTTTGCTTCGAGCGAAGCCGCTTCGCAGGTTTCTTGCATGGCGGCGCGAACCCGATCCGCATCACCCATTCGATCTCGATGTCCCAATTACGCAACAAACCCGTCATGGCCCGCGCGCAGCAGACCCTCAGCGCATGGCGCCAGTTTGGCCCCGACGTGGAATTCGCCGGAATCAAGTCCTCCGTGCTGGAAGCGCAGATGCGCAATGCTCAAGTGGTGCGCGACCAGATTCTGGCAGCGGAAACCCTGCTGGATCGCCTGCGGATGGCGCGGGATCACGGCGAACGGGCTTTGTCCGAACAACTCACCCTGATCGGCTATGGCGTGTGCGGCCATCAAGACTTTGGCGACGATTGCGCCCTCTACCGCGCGATGGGCTACGTTCCCCGCAGTGAAAACCGCAGCGGCAGACCCAGGAAGCCCAAAACCCTGAGCTTTCCCAGTCCCGTGAAGAAAGAGGATTGAGCGGCGCAGGGGCGAAATTTTAAGAGTAGCACGGAACTGTCCATCGTGGCCTGTTGTGTCTGGACAGGCGGGGAAGGTGGCTCCAGAGTGTGACGACTTCATGCGAATTTCGGACCGCTATATCGGGAAGCAGGTGCTAGTGAGCACGCTGTATGCTGTTTTGGTATTGGGGATGATTTTGGGGCTGGGTAATTTGTTCCGCCAGATCAAGCCACTGCTGGTGGACCAAAAAGCACCGCTGGAGTTGGTCTTGCGCTTTGTGTTGAGCGTCTTGCCGCTTTCGCTCATCTACATCATTCCATGGGGCTTTCTATCCGCGGTATTATTGGTGTTTGGACGGCTTTCTTTGCACCAGGAAATCACAGCGTTTCGGGTGGCGGGCGTGAGCTTACTGCGGCTGGCGGCTCCGGTCTTTGTCATCGGGATCGCCCTGTCTGGACTGAGTTTGTGGTTGAACGTCAATGTGGTGCCTGGTTCCCGAGCGGATGCACAACGGCTGATCTACGAACAAGCCGTGCGCGATCCCGCCTCCTTGCTCAAGCCGGGCGTGGCGCAGGGCGACTTCAAGGGCGACGGCGTGGACATCCAGAAAATGCTCATCGAAGCCAGGAAGGGTGACTGGCTGGAAGGCTTGCATTTCTTCATCATGCCGATCGATGCACAGACAAGCGCTGCGGGCACCTATGTGCACGCCGCCCGAGCGGCTTTGAAGGTGGACCGGGAGAAGAGCCAACTGCGGCTGAAGCTGGAGGATGCCTACTTCGAGACTCGCAATGAGCAGGGGAAAGTGGACATGGCCTTTGCCGAAAGGGCCGAGCCCTTGGTGATCGACCTGAAAAACCCGAAGACCCGCAAGGTGCGCATGAATGCGATGTCCAATGAGCAGATCCGCGACGAGATCGCCCACAACACCGAGCTGCATCCCGATCGAAAAGTGCTGATGCAGACGGAACTCTCGTCGCGCTATTCATTTTCACTGGCCTGCTTTTCCTTTGCCTTCATTGCCGTGCCGCTCGCGCTGCAGGCGCGCCGCCGCGACAATTCGCACGGACTGCTGCTGAGTTTATTGATCGGCACGGGATACTTTTTAATGGTGATGTTGGCCGACCAATTCAAGACCAACCTAGGGGCGACGATCATGTTGTGGTCACCGAACGTGGCTTGTATTCTGGTCGGTTGTTTGCTGTTTCGAAGAGCCCGCTATAGCTAAGCCAACAGCGTACCGATGAAAATCCTCCGCACCATCACCAGAGCCAGTCGGGACGTCCGCGACTTCTTTGTGGCGGAGCGGGTGGTGCTGGCGCCCTTCGCCAAGGATCTTAGGAACTATGACCTGCTGAAATTCCGGCACGATGCGTGGGCCGCGGCAAACGTGACCGTTCTGGCCATTGCACAGGGCATCGCCTTCGCGGCCATTGCTGGATTGCCAGTGGTTTATGGCATCATCAGCACGGCGGTGGCGGCATTTGTCGCGCCGTTGTTCGCGGGTTCGCGGCACACCGTCCTCGGACCGACCAATGCCACGGCGTTCATGCTTTTCAGCTTCTTCTCGGTGAATCCTGCGTTGGCGGGCCGGTGGGGCGAGTTGATGCCCTTACTCGTCTTGATGGTAGGATTGATCGCGACGGCGGGTGCCTTATTGAAAGTGGCGGATTTGCTGCAATACGTGTCCCGCAGC
>CALPMD020000236.1 GCA_943324575.2 Akkermansia muciniphila | reverse complement strand
TGACCTGCCGACGGAAGCGCAGTGGGAATACGCCTGCGGGGCAGGCAATGCCGAAGCGGCGGAGGGCGACCTGGACGCGAATGCGTGGTATGACTGGAATAGCGGCCAAAAAACCCATCCCGTCGGTCAAAAAAAATCTAATGCTTGGGGATTGCACGACATGTTAGGCAATGTCTGGGAGTGGTGTGCGGACTGGAAAGGAGACTTCCCAAAAGGTTCGGTCTCGGATCCAGTCGGTGCCGATTGGGGTACGTACCGGGTCAATCGCGGTGGCAGCTGGATCAGCAGTGGCAGCTACTGCGTAGTCGCAAACCGCAATTACGGCCATCCCGCCTTCGCGGCCAACATCCTCGGCTTCCGGGTGGCTCGCAGTGCGGAGCCGTGAGGGGGAAAGCAGAAATGGGAAAGCAGAAAGCGGAAACGAAGAGGAGTGGGCTTCGCTGCTTTTACCAGGTGACTTTAGCGCCGAAGATGCCGTTGATTCCCGACTCGTTTTGGCCGGAGCCGTGATTGCGGTAGTCTTCGTCTGTTAGGTTCTCGATGCCGCAGGTGAGGTCGAGGCGTGGAGTGACACTCCAACCTGCGCGTAGGGAGGTGACGAGGTATCCGGGTGTGCCGCCTGTGGGCACGCGCTGACTGTCGGCCTGTTGGTCAACGGAGTCGATCCGGTCTTCGGCGATTGCGCCGAGGATGCGGCCTTCGATCCAGATTTTTTTCGAAGGGTCGTCCCAGCGGAGCGCGAGGGAGCCAGAAAGTGGAAGCAGGCGGGAGTTTGGCTTATCGGTCATGGGCCCGCCAAGGTAGGATGGCGACTGAGTGCGGCCGTCTTGCCAGGCGGTGAAGCCGGAAAGTGTCCATTGTGGTTGGAAGCGCCAGGCGCCTTCCAGTTCGACGCCTTCCATGTAGCCGTCACCTGCATTGGTAGCGATGGAGGTCTTGAGCGATTGGTCGGTGTAGGCGGAGACGATCAAATCTTGCACGTCGGTGTAGAAAACGGCGAGGCTGAGGGAGGTGTTTTCGGTATGATGCCGGGTGCCGAGTTCGTAGGTGAGAAAATGCTCGGGGTTGACGTCCACGGCACCTAGAGAGGTGCTGCCGGATTTGGAGGTTAAATTGCCGGAGAGGTCATCGAGATTGGGTGCGCGAAAGGCTTGGGCGATGCCGCCGAAGAGATTCCAGCCGTCATTGAAAGCGTAGCTGCCGCGCAAGGAGCCGACGGTCGCATCCCAGTCGCGCGATTGATCGGTGCCGCCGGCGAAGCGACCGAGATGGGCTTGGGCCAGGGTATAGCGGGCGCCGCTGGTGATTTCGAGGCGCTCGGTGGCTTGCCAGATGTATTGGGCGTAGGTCCCCAGCAAATCGTATTGGGAATCGTCGGCGATCGGCAGACTTTCGGCGTATTTGGTGCCAGCGAGGTTGTTTTTATTGCCGAATGAATCGACCGCATCGTGGTAATAGTCGAAGCCATAGACGAGCGAGCCGGGGCCGGCGGTTGACTCAAGGAGCAGGTCGAGCCCGGTCGTTTGTAGGTCGATCGATGTGCGGCGGATCGGCTGGCTACCGGCTTTGGGGTCGCCCGTGCGGTCTTGAAATTCGGAATCGGCGGAGGTTTGAAATGACAGCGTCGAGCTCCAGCGTTGGATCGGCGCTTGGACAGTGGTGTTTTCTCCGGCGTAGCGGAGGTAGGTCAGGGAGCGTTCTTGATCGTAGGTATTAGCCGCCCAAGTTCCCGGGCTGGTGACGTGGCTGCCGTGGGTCCAGCCGGGGTTTTGCGACGTGCGATGCCAGCGCGAGACATCGTCTTGGTTGATCGAATTGTGCGCAAGGGTGACTGTCGAGTGAGGCGAGAGCGCCCAGTCGAAGCGCAGATCGAGATCTTTCTCGGGGTAGCCGGTATTTCTCATCAGCCCGACGGCTGAGTCTTCAATATCGCCGAAGTCCTTGGTGGAGATTCCCAGCCATGCGCCGAATTGGCCGCCGACGCCAGTTTCCGCCTCAAGGCGTCCGATATGGCTCCCTTGGCCATTAGTGCGGTATTCATACGCCGCGGATCCTGCCTGATAGAATTGATCCGCTGGTTTGCCGCGGAAGTCAGAGGATTTGGTGAAGGCATTGAGGGTGCCGCCGATCGCATCGGAGCCGTAGAGCACGGAGCCTTGGCTTTTGATCAATTCGAGGTGGTCGATGGCGAGAGAATCGACGCTATTCCAGTACTGGACCGCGCCGCTGCGGAAGGTGGAGTTATTCATGCGCACGCCATCGACGAGCAACAGGTTCTGCCGTCCGGTGAAGCCGCGGATGAACGGCGAGCCGTGACCGTAAGCGGTTTTTTGAACGAGGATTCCCGATGTGTATTGCAAGGCATCGGGTAAGGTGCGACGGGTGTTTTCCCGTAAATAGTCCGCATTGAGTATCGCCGTCGAATAAGGCGCTTGGCTGGCTTCTTGTTCCAAACGGGAAGCCGTGACGACGAGTGGGTCCAGCAGGTTTTGGGCAAATGCGGGAGCCACTGCCGCGAGAAGGATGATCGGAACTGTGGATTTCATACGGATGTAGAAGAAACGGATTTCCCTGTCAGGATCTTAGAAAAAAATGTGGCAGCTCTCATTTTTGATGTTTGCTCCTTGGTCCCAGAGACAGAGGGTCTGGGACCAAAGGCCGCCGAATGCGAGACCTTGTGTCTAGAAAGGTGCGTAAGCGTCCTTGCAGGACGCAGGGAAACTGGCGGGTTTCAGACCCAGCACGATGGGCTGGGCTGGGTTGAAATGTCCCGATGGCACGAGAGGCGAAGCCGCCTCAGTTGGCGACGATGTTGAAGATCTTGCCGGGAATGAAGACGATTTTGCGGATGGTTTTGCCTTCGAGGTGTTCGTTGACCTTGGGACTGGCGAAGGCGGCTGCTTTCGCGGCCTCTTCGTCGGCGTCTTTGGAGATCATGAAGCGGTCGCGGAGTTTGCCATTCACTTGGACGACGAGTTCGATCTCGTTGCGGATGAGGGCGGCGGGGTCGTAGGCGGGCCACTCGGTTTCGGAGAGCATGGCGCGGCTGCCGAGACGGGCGTTGATTTCCTCGCTGAGGTGGGGGGCGAAGGGGTTGAGGACGCGGAGGAGCTGGGTGAATTCCTGCAAGGGCACGACTTCGGCCTGAGTGAAAGCGTTGGTGCAGATCATCATCTGGGAGATGGCGGTGTTGAAGCTGAGCTTCTCGATATCTTCGCCGACTTTTTTGATCGTTTCGTGGACGGTGCGCAGCAGGGTGCT
>CALPMD020000235.1 GCA_943324575.2 Akkermansia muciniphila | reverse complement strand
GCCAGCACGGAGTCGAGCACCTCGAGGCAGCGGTGGTTCTGTGGCTCGGTGCCGATGGAGATGCGGACCCAGTCGGGCAGTTTGTAGCTGCTCATCGCGCGGACGATCACGCCTTGTTTGAGCATGTCGCGGAACACTTGGTCGCCTTCGCCGACTTTGATGAGCAGGAAATTGGCGTAACTCGGCACGTATTCGAGGCCTCTGGCGGATAGAGCGGCTTCGTAAAACGCCATGCCGGCGCTGTTGACGGCGAGGGTTTTGGCGATGTGATCGGCATCGGCCAGCGCAGCCAGCGCACCGGCTTGGGCGATGGCATTCACGTTGAACGGTTGTCTCGCCTTTTGCAGTAGATCGGCGACGTTTTTCGAGGCGAGTCCATAACCGACGCGGAGCGCGGCGAGACCGTGGATCTTGGAGAAGGTCCGCAGCACGCAGACGTTTTTGCCCTCGCGGATGTATTTGAGGGTGTCTGGCGGCGAGTCGGGGAACTCGTAGTACGCCTCGTCAAAGACCACGACAACATGCTCGGGCACGCGCGCCATGAAGCGGTCGATCGCCTCTTGGTTGACCATGGTGCCAGTCGGGTTGTTCGGGTTGGCGATGAAGACCAAGCGCGTGTTTTCGGTGATTGCATCGGCCATCGCGTCGAGGTCGTGGATAAAGCCGGGGTCGGGCACTTCGACATACTTGGCGCCGAAGAGCGTGGCCATCAGTTTGTAAACGACGAAGGCGTGTTCTGCGGCGATGAGTTCCGCCTCGCGATTCAGAAACGTGTGGCACAGCAGCTCGATGATTTCGTTAGAGCCATTGCCTAGCACGACATTGCCGATGTCCATGCCGAAGGACTCGGCGATCGCGTTGCGCAGCCGGTAGCCGCCGCCGTCCGGATAGATGTGGGATTCTTCCAGAGCCTCGCGCATCGCGATCTTGGCCAGTGGCGAGGGGCCAAGCGGGTTTTCGTTCGAGGCGACCTTGACGATCTGGGAAGGATCGAGCCCCAGCTCGCGGGCGGTTTCATCAATCGGTTTCCCGGGCTCGTAGGCCACGAGGTCGCACACAAATCGGTTCGCGTAGGGGTCAATCGTCATCTCGCCGCGAAACTAGGCGGGCGATCCGGATTGGTCAAACTTTCGGAAGGATTCTTCAACAAAACAAAAAGGGCGGCCGCTCGCGCGACCGCCCTTGGAATGATTCAAGTCAAATGACTCAGAGTCAGCTTAGAAGCTGACGCTGACCATTGCACCGGCAACGGTTTCGTTTTCCGAACCACCATAGACGGTGTCATTGTCGTCGCTGAGCGAGATCGACTGAGCCACAAACGGGGACAGCTTGGCATGCTCTGCAAAGCCGTAGTCGAGCGAGGCCTTGAGGGTCAGTGCGCTGGCTTGGCCTTGTTCAAAAAGGTAGCCGACGTTGCCGCCGAGGTTGAGCGTGAGGCATGGGCTGAGTTCAAAGCTGCGGCCGAGTGCGAGCTCGGAGTAGCCGTCGTTGTCGCCAACGATGTCCCAGAAGTAGGTCAAGGAAGCCGTTGCGAAACCAAGGTCACGCGAGAGGCCGAAGGACACTTCTTGGTAGTCCGGAGCGTTGCCTGAGATGGCTTCGATGAGCTCGTCATTGCTGTTTGCGTAGTAAATATAACCAACGCTCGCAGTGGCAAAGCCCAGATCCTTTGATGCGCTCGCGTAGAGGTCGATTTCGTTGGCGTTGACGGATACACCTGATCCTGGTCCCACAAAACCTAAGTTCTGTTGGTAATTCGCATACCAAACGCCAGCGCTCAGGTTGATGCCGCTCACTGTTGAGGAGGCGTTAAGGCCGGTTTCGACGAGGTCTTTGCCGAGGTTGTCACCGCGGAACAGGTACTCGTTGGAGTAGCCAGTGTGCAGGGCATATTCGACTTCCGCGTTAGCGTTGCCGGCCACAAGGGCGGAGGCAGCGGCCAAGGCGCCAATGGTTTTGCAGTAGTTTTGCATCGTATTATTTTTTGGTTTTCGGTTGCTGCTTGCGTCCTTGCTGAACCGGTAGTCGGAACAGTGAGGAGCATCTCGGAGTTAGCATCTCGCATGCCAAAAAGCCTGCTTGATACGCTCCGTTAGAAAGATGCTTAAGCTTTCCTAACGAATTGTCCAGAGTTTTTTTAGCAAGGATCTGCATCCCGAATCACCATTGAGTTAGAGATCGGGCCGGAGGGGCGCAAGCTTAAAGGTTAGATTTCCATGAATTCAAGGCATTGTGGGAAATTCAACGATTGGAATTAACCGGATTTTAATTTTTGGCACGGCACTTGCTTAGACCATTGACGCAATCCTCGAAGATTTGGAATCGTCGGGACAAAGCAATCTACAATCCGATTAACCCTGACCATTATGACCTATCGACATCTCAACAAAATGCGGGCCCTCGCGGCTGCGGCAATCGCCTTCATTGCCATTCCCATGTGTTTGCCTGCGTCGGCACAAGACGCGGCCGCGCCACCGCCGGTAACAGAAGTTGCGGCGACTCCGCCTGCCGCCACGACCGAGCAACGGCTTGCCGACTTGGAAAGTTACTTTGGTAACGTCGGAGTTGGCGGTTCGGGCGATAGTGCATGGACCTCCAAGGTCGGAGGCATTCCGGGTCCTGGCCACAACGGCTGGATGATGACCTGCGCGGCATTGGTCCTATTCATGACTCTTCCCGGCCTCGCCCTGTTTTACGGCGGTCTGGTGCGAAAGAAAAACGTCCTCAGCGTCTTGGCCCAGTGCCTCGGCTGCGCCGGCATGGTCACCGTGATCTGGTGGGCCGTCGGCTACAGCTTGGTTTTCGGCAAGAGTTTCAATTCGCCGTACCTCGGCGGCACTGAATTCTTCTTCCTCAAGGGCGTGACCAGCGCTCCTAATACCGACTACTGCTACTGGATTTCACAAAACGTGTTCTCCATGTATCAGTTGATGTTCGCGATCATCACCCCGGCGCTGATCATCGGTGCGATTGCCGAGCGCATGAAGTTTTCCGCCATCATGGCCTTTATCTTCATCTGGATGTTCGTGGTTTATATCCCGATGGCCCACATGGTTTGGGGCGTGACCGGTCTGATGAACGGTGTCTGGAACGGTGATGCGGCCGTCAAGGCCATCGACTTCGCCGGTGGTACCGTGGTTCACATGACTTCGGGTTGGAGTGCGCTGGTGCTTTGCATCATCCTCGGCAAGCGCCTGGGCTTTGGTAAGGAAAAGATGTCCCCCCACAGCATGGTGCTCTGCATGGTTGGCACCGGCATGCTCTGGGTCGG
>CALPMD020000234.1 GCA_943324575.2 Akkermansia muciniphila | reverse complement strand
GGAAGACGATTTCACCATCCGATAGATCCGCATGGATGACATCCCCATCGACAAAATGGCCATCCAACACCTCAAGACTGAGAGGATCGAGAAGTAGGCTTTGAATGACCCGTTTCAAGGGGCGCGCACCGTAAACCGGATCGTAGCCCAGCGTGCCGATCCGTTCTTTGGCCGCTTCTGTGAGGGCAAGTGCAAGGCCTTGCTTGGCAAGACGCTGGCGCACCCGCGTCAGTTGGAGATCGACGATGGTGTTGATTTCCTCGTGCTTAAGCCGGTCGAAGATAATGATTTCGTCGATACGGTTGAGGAACTCTGGGCGGAACATGCCGCGTAAGGCCTCGGTGACCTTGGCCTCGCGCTGCTCGGCATTCTCTTCGTGGAGAATAAATTGTGAGCCGACATTGGAAGTCATAATCAACAGCGTATTCCTGAAATCCACCGTGCGGCCTTGACCATCGGTGATGCGACCATCGTCTAGTACCTGCAACAAGACGTTGAATACGTCAGGGTGGGCCTTTTCGATTTCGTCAAACAACACGACCGAGTATGGCTTGCGACGGACGCGTTCACTCAGTTGCCCCCCTTCTTCATAACCAACATAGCCGGGAGGCGCGCCGATCAGGCGGGCGACACTGTGCTTCTCCATGTATTCCGACATATCGATGCGAACCATGGCCCCTTCATCATCGAACAAAAACTCGGCGAGAGCCTTGCTAAGCTCCGTCTTACCAACGCCGGTGGGGCCGAGAAAAATGAACGAGCCAATCGGCCGATTTTCGTCCTGCAATCCAGCACGGGCACGGCGGACGGCGTTGGCCACGGCTTTGATGGCTTTTTTCTGACCCACGACACGCTCGCCAAGACGCTGCTCCATGTTCACGAGCTTTTGCTTTTCACTCTCCTGCAGGCGATTGACTGGAATACCCGTCCACGAGGAAACGATACGAGCGATGTCGTCTTCGGTCACTTCCTCCGTCAGCAAGGCACCTTGGCTTTGAAACGACGCGAGTTGCTTTTTGGCTTCTTCCAAATCGCGATGAGCGCCCGGCAAATCACCATAGGTGATCTGAGAGGCACGGGTGAGGTCGCCGATACGCTGCACACGCTCGACCTCGACCTTGAGAGATTCGATCTTGCCCTGAGCTTCGCGGACTTGGTCGATGATCGCCTTTTCATTTCGCCATTGGGCCATCAGGCCGGAGGATTTTTCGCGGAGGTTCGCTTGCTCCTCCCGAACTTTATCGAGGCGGGCCACGGAGGCCTTGTCGGTTTCCTTTTCGAGTGCTTTTTTCTCCATTTCCAACTGGAGGATCTGGCGCTCGAGCACATCGATCTCCGTCGGCATCGAATCAAGTTCGATTTTCAAACGGGCGGCTGCTTCGTCGATGAGATCCACTGCCTTATCTGGCAGAAATCGGCCGGAAATGTAGCGATCCGACATCACAGCGGCCGCGACGAGAGCACCATCTTGGATGCGTACGCCGTGATGAACTTCATAGCGCTCCTTGAGACCGCGCAGAATGGCGATCGAGTCCTCGACCGATGGTTCACCCACCATCACTGGTTGGAAGCGTCGTTCTAGGGCCGCATCTTTTTCGATGTGCTTGCGGTATTCATCGAGCGTGGTTGCGCCGATGGTCCGAAGTTCGCCACGGGCGAGCTGCGGCTTGAGTAGGTTCGACGCATCCACCGCGCCCTCGCTGGCACCGGCACCGACGATGGTGTGAAGCTCGTCGATAAAGAGAATGATCTGCCCCTCGGATTCAGTGACTTCTTTGAGAAATGCCTTGAGGCGCTCTTCAAATTCTCCGCGGTACTTGGCACCGGCGAGCATACCGCCCAAATCCATGGCGATGATGCGCTTATCCTTCATCGATTCCGGCACATCGCCCGAGACGATACGACGAGCGAGACCTTCCACGATCGCAGTCTTCCCCACCCCAGGCTCACCAATGAGGACCGGGTTGTTCTTGGTGCGACGGGAAAGCACCTGGAGCACGCGGCGGATTTCCGTATCGCGGCCGATGACCGGATCGATCTTCCCTTCGCGGGCGCGGGCGGTGAGATCTGTGCCGTACTTTTCGAGGGTTTGGTACTTTCCTTCGGGCGAATCGTCGGTGACCTTCTGCGAACCGCGCACCCCGACGATGGCGGCATGGGCCTTTTTGTCATCCAGTCCCGCATCCTTGAGCAGCTTGCCCGCAGGAGAATCCCCTACCAGCGAACCCAGCAGCAAATGTTCGACACTCAGGTAATCATCACCCAATGAAATACGGGCACGGTCCGCGGCCTCCAAGGTCGAGCGCAGCCCCACACTCATCTGGGGCTGGATGGATGCGCCCTGCACGCTGGGCTCATGAGCCAGTGCCGCAGCGACCGAGGCCTTGAGCTTAGGCACGTCGATCCCCGCCTTTTGTAAGATCGGGACGGTAATTCCACCGTCCTGCTGCAGCAGCGCTAACAGAACGTGCACGCTTTTTAACTCAGGATGAGCAGATTTGGAAGCAATGCTCTGCGCCGAATGCAGTGCTTCCTGGAGTTTTTGAGTCATTTTTTCGAGTCCCATGGCCGTAAATTTGACACAATATAAGGGCATAACGATGCGCTTGCAACGCATCGATTCCGGTTTTTAACGCATTGGTGGATTTCGACAGCCACCCATGGATGTCTCAATCAGCGGTCGAGGAATCGTCGCCGTAGAAACTCTTGATATAGCCATACTCCACCAGCGTGTCCTGCCAGGGTGCGAGGATATTGGGATCCGTGAAAACACGGCCCGCTATCGCCAGCCATTCTTGCGCCTTGGCCTGGTCCTTAGCCGCATAAGAAAGGGATGCTTGCGCATAGTAGTAATAGGGAGAATCGTCGAGGAAGTCGTACTTTTCACTGAGAATGACTACGTCGTTCTTCAAACCGAGTTTCTCTTTGCATAGGAGAATTTTGAACTCAATCAGTCGGCTCAGGGCCGTATTCTCAGCTGGCAGGACGTGAAGGACCTTATCGAAGAGATCGGCGCACTTTTTCCACTTCTTGGTGACAAAGTAAACTTCGGCAATGTTGAAATCGATACTGATATTGTCAGGGGAAAGGGAACGAGCTTTTTCAAAATCCGCGAGAGCCTTGTCAAAGGAACGCATTTCAACCAGACAGCTGCCGCGCAAATTGTAAATCTCCGGGCTATCCGGAAAGATTTTCGCCGCTTTTTCCAAGCTAGCGAAGGTTTCAAAAATCCGCTTCTGCTGGAAAAGACGGTTGGCATCACCCAAGGCCTTGAT
>CALPMD020000233.1 GCA_943324575.2 Akkermansia muciniphila | reverse complement strand
CGATCCTCGGCCTGCGTTCGCTCTATTTCGCCCTCGCCGGGGTACTCGATAAATTCCACTACCTCAAGGTGGGCCTCGGAGTGGTATTGTCCTTTGTCGGGGTGAAAATGCTGCTCGCCCATTCGCCCTGGAAAATCGACACCCACGTCTCGCTGGGGGTGATC
Source organism: Akkermansia muciniphila (assembly GCA_943324575.2). Classification (GTDB taxonomy): domain Bacteria; phylum Verrucomicrobiota; class Verrucomicrobiia; order Verrucomicrobiales; family Akkermansiaceae; genus Luteolibacter; species Luteolibacter muciniphilus_E. Next base: position 3,129 of record CALPMD020000233.1, on the reverse strand, counting down.
ATCGTGGTGCTGGCAGCCTCGGTGGTAGCCTCTCTCGTCTGGCCGAAAAAGTCGGATGGTGCGGGACTTAAAATGTCATGATTGTGGTCATGCGCCCCTTCCGGATCATTGAGGTCGTCCGCGACACTCTCCCGAAAGTCGCCAAGCGCATCGTGGATGCACCAGCGTTCCAACGCCTGGTCATCCTCACCATTCTGCTGGTCGGCGTGCTGGCTGGAGTCGAGACCGACGAGGCCATGGTGGCGGCCTACGGCCCCGTGCTGCAGAGTTTAAGTGCGGCCGCGCTGGCGATATTCATTATTGAGGCGTGCGTCAAAATCGCCGCGCATCTCCCGCGCCCGTGGGACTACTTTCGCGATGGCTGGAACGTTTTCGACTTCACCGTCATCGTTCTCTGCTTGTTGCCGATGGATTCCCAGTTTGCCGTGGTGCTGCGACTTGGGCGCACGCTTCGACTGCTGCGCCTGGTTTCTGCTCTTCCCAAACTGCAGCTCCTGGTCGGGGCCCTGATCAAGAGTTTCAGCTCCATGGGGTATGTGAGCCTGCTTCTGGGGCTGATGTTTTACATCTACGCCATCATGGGCGTGCACCTCTTTGGTGCCAGTGCCCCGTCCAATTTTGGCAGCCTATCGCGGGCCTTCCTCACGCTTTTTCAAACCATCACCCTCGATGACTGGAAAGAACTGTTTGTCAGTGCCAAGGGGTCATCACCGGCCATTGCCGCGGCCTATTTCGTCAGTTTCATTTTGTTAGGAACCATGATCATGCTCAATTTGTTCATTGGCATCATCATGAACAGCATGTCTGAAATGCACGCCGAAATCGACGTGCATGAGCAAACGAAACGGAGTCTTTCAGACCAGCAGGACGTCCTCACCCATGTGGTGGCACTGGATCGGCAATTGACCTCTCTGCAATTACAGGTCAAAGATCTGCGCGCGAAACTTACCAGGGACATCCACTGAAATGCACGAAGCCGCTGCCGACCCCATTCTACGCAATTCCGCTGATTTCACCCCGTCGCCCGCGACTGGGCCGCGGCTTGGCATCATCGGTGGCGGCCAACTCGCCCGTATGACCACGATTCCCGCCCAGCAGCTCGGTTGCGAGGTCGTGGTATTGGAAAATAATCCCCACAGTCCGGCGGCCGCATTCGCCAGCCGTTCCGTGGTCGGCGATTGGAAAACGATGGAGGCGCTCCTCGAGCTGGCCTCCCAAGTGGATGTCATCACCCTCGAAAACGAATTCGTCGACGCCGGTCATCTCGCGCAGTTGGAGTCGGCGGGCCACACGGTTTGGCCGACTTCGCGGACGATGGCGCTGGTGCAGGATAAATTCATTCAAAAAAACACGCTCGAATCCGCCGGCCTTCCCATCCCCAAGATCCGCGCCACCGCCAGTCAGGATGAACTCGTCGCCGCGATTGAAGAGTTAGGTCTACCGGTCGTCCTCAAAGCCCGCCGCAATGCCTACGATGGCAAGGGCAATGCCACCATCCGCAGCTTGGCCGAGGTCGAGTCGGCTTGGCAACGGCTCGGCGGCCATCTGGGCAACCCATTGTTTGTCGAAGAGTTTTGCCAATTCTCTGCCGAGCTCGCAGTCATCATCACTCGCGGCCAGAATGGCGAAGCGGCGATCTATCCAGTGGTCGAGACCGTGCAGGAAAATCACATCTGCCACCTCGTCCGCGCTCCCGCCCAAGTTTCCTCAGACATCGCGGCTCGTGCCGCAGACATTGCCCGCCGCGCCGTTGAGGCGGTGGGCGCGATTGGCAGCTTCGGCGTGGAAATGTTTCTCACCATCGGCGGCGAAATCGTTGTCAATGAGCTCGCACCGCGCGTTCACAACTCCGGCCATTACACCATCGAGGCCTGCGCCTGCTCGCAGTTTGAAAACCACGTCCGCGCGGTGCTGGGCCTTCCGCTCGGCTCCACCCGCATGGTCGCACCCGCCGCGGTGATGGTGAACCTGTTAGGCACCGCCCAAGCATCCGGGCGGGCCGGCGGATTCGATGCTGCGCTGGCGGTGGAAGACGCCCACGTCCACCTCTACGGCAAAGCCACCAGCGGACCCGGCCGCAAAATGGGCCACGTCACCGCGCTGGGCGACACACTCGCGGCCGCTGAGCAAGCCGCCATCCGCTGCGCCCAAAACATCCACTTTGGAATCCTTTCATGAAAAAAGATACCCCGAAAGTCGCTATCATCATGGGCAGCGATTCAGACTGGCCCGCCCTCAAACCCGCAGCCGACGCTTGCGCTGAATTCGGCATCCCGTGCGAGATCAGTGTCGTCTCGGCACACCGCACGCCCATGGAGATGGTGCGCTTCGCCCGCGCGGCGCACACTCGCGGGATCCAGGTCATCATCGCAGGGGCAGGCGGCGCAGCCCACTTGCCCGGTATGGTCGCCAGCCTCACGCCACTGCCGGTGATCGGCGTGCCGGTGGAAAGCAAATCGCTCAAGGGGCTCGACTCGCTGCTGTCCATTGTCCAGATGCCCGGCGGCGTCCCCGTTGCGACCATGGCCATCAACGGCGGCCGCAATGCCGGCCTCTTCGCGGCTCGAATCCTCGCCACGGGCGACCCAAAGCAACTCGCCAAAATCCTCTCCTTCCAAGATAAAATCGCCGCCGAATCCAAGGCGAAGAACCGCAAACTCAAAGCCGAAACCCAAGCCTACAGTCAGCACTGAACATGGATCTACTCGAGGCCATCCGCGCCAATCTCCTCTCACCCGCCGTTCTCTTTTTCGTCCTCGGCCTAATAGCCGCCATCGTTAAGAGCGACCTCAAGTTCCCCGAGCAGCTCTACATCGGGCTCACCATCTATCTGCTAGTCGCCATCGGCTTCAAAGGCGGGGTGGCCATCTCCGAGGCCGGTCTGCAGAAAGTCTGGCTACCGTCACTCGCCGCCATTGTGCTGGGGGCGCTTATCCCCCTTTGGACCTATCCGCTACTGCGCGGTCCCGGTAAAATGAGTGTGGTCGATTCCGCGGCTATCGCGGCCCACTACGGCTCGGTCAGCGCGGTCACCTTCATCGCGGCGACGAATTATCTGAAGTCGATCCAACTGCCCTATGAGAGCTACGCCACCGCGTTTCTGGCCGTGATGGAAGCCCCCGCCATTTT
>CALPMD020000232.1 GCA_943324575.2 Akkermansia muciniphila | reverse complement strand
TGGATCTCGCCCGCTACGGCGATAGCAACGCCGCGCACCATGAAATGCTACGGACGAGCTGGCCGTGGCGCGACTGGGTCATCAATGCCTTCAGCAAAAACATGCCTTACGACCAGTTCCTCACCGAGCAACTCGCCGGTGATCTCTTGCCAAGTGCCACGCTCGACCAGAAGGTCGCCACCTCCTTCATCCGCAACCATGGCATCACCAACGAGGGCGGCGCCATCCCTGAGGAATGGCTCATCGAATACGCGGTGGACCGCGTGAGCACCTATGGTTCCGCGGTCATGGGTATGACGGTGGGTTGCGCCCGTTGCCACGACCACAAGTTCGACCCGATCACCCAGAATGATTTCTTCAGCCTGATGGCCTATTTCAACAGCATCAACGAGGTCGGACTCGAGAGCCAGGACGGCAATCGCGCCCGTGCCTACCCGCCGTTTGTGCAGTTGCCGACTGACCGTCAAAAGGAAATTCTGGACGCATCTGGAAAGACGCTGGCGGCCCTTGAATCGCTCCGCGCCGACCAAGGCCCCGAGGCAGTCAAGGTGCCTGATGAAAGCAAAGCTATCGATTGGAGTTCACTCGAGATCGTCGATGCTTCGTGCGCCAACAGGAAAATCGAGCCCTTTAAACGCTATAGTCCAGGTGGGGTGGCGGCATTGAACTTCGAAATGCCGGAAAACCAGAACCGTGTTATCGGAGGGCCCCGCGCGGCACCGTTTCACTTGGTCTTTCCGGTCACCGCGGGCGAGACGGTCAGTTGTATTTTCAATCTGCCCGAAACGCCCTTCAACACCGTGCGGATTAATTCGGTCAATCCTTTTGATTTCCTCTGGAATCTCCAACCTAACAACACCGACCCGGTTTACGGGATGGATTTGAAAACCATCCGCCAAGCGCTTCCCGATATTGAAATCGAGATCGAGGAGGGCGGAAAACGCCGCCCGCTGGCCATCGCCGCCGCCCGCTCGACTTTCCTGGGCCTCAGTCCGGAACTCGCCGCCGCGCAGGCCGCCGATCCCTCCAATGGCTGGAAACTCGGGATCCCGGGCATCGACAGCACCGCCTTCCTCCAACTCGCCGCGCCCGTCACGCCGGGCAAGGACGCCAAGCTAGTCGTGAAATTCAAGTTCAAGGGTACCGAAGTTCCCTATCCGGAATCGCTAACGAATAGTCTTCAAGTTTTAACAGCCAACAACCCGAATGGTCTCGATGACTGGCTGGCCCTCTTCAAAAACAAGGACCGCAATTATTGGATGAAGGACACCTATCTCGCCACCAAGGCACTTGCCGCCGGCAAGTCGCCCGTCACCGGTCTGGAGGTGGCCCGAGCCCATTACCTCAAAAACCATGTGGAAAACTACGCCACGCGCGTGATGGTCATGGAGGAACGCAAGGATCCCGTGAAAACCTATGTCCTCGACCGGGGCTCCTACGACAAGCCGATCAAGGACCGCCTGCGCGAACGCAGCGCGCCAGGCTTCCTCCCGCCCATGCCGAAGGACGCCCCGAAAAACCGCCTCGGCCTCGCGCAGTGGTCGGTGGCCCCGGAAAACCCGCTCACCGCCCGCGTGGAGGTGAACCGCCTCTGGCAGCAGGTTTTCCGCGACGGCCTCGTCAAAACCTCGGAGGACTTCGGTCTGCAGAGCACACTGCCGACGCATCCGGAACTTCTCGACTACCTTGCCGTCGATTTCCGCGAAAACAAATGGGACATCAAGCGCGCCATGAAAAACATGGTGATGAGCACCACCTACCGCCAATCCTCCAAGCAGCGCGAGGATCTCAAGGAGATCGACCCGGAGAACAAGCTCCTCGCCCGTGCGCCGCGCTTCCGCTTTCCAGCCGAGCTGATCCGAGACAACGCCCTCGCCGCCTCCGGCCTCCTCAATGAAAAAGTTGGCGGCCCGAGCGTCAAACCCTACCAGCCCGAAATCTGGAAGGAAAAATCCATGAACTCCGGCGGCAATTACGGTTTCTACACGCGCGACACCGGAGACAAGCTCTTCCGCCGTGGCCTTTACACCCTCTGGAAACAGTCTGTGCCGCCGGCTCAGATGGAAATCTTCGACGCTCCCTCTCGCGAGTTCTGCGTCTCCCGCCGTGCGCTGACGAACAGCCCCACGCAGGCTTTTGTGTTGATGAACGACGAGACCTACCTCGAGTTTTCCCGTAAAATCGCGGAGCGCCTCTTCACCGACATTAAAGGTCCGTGGCAGGAAAAGCTCACCGAGCGGATCCGCCGGGGGTTCCGCCTGGCCACCGGCCGCAATCCGAGGGATCAAGAACTGGAAAGCTGGATTTCTTTCAGCCGCGAAAACCTCGAGCGTTTCAGGGCGAACACCGAGAATGCCGAGAAGCTCCTCTCCTACGGCGAAACGCCAAGGGACACATCGCTGCCGCCCACTGAGCTTGCCGCCTTGTCCTTCACCATGTCCACCATCCTGAATCTGGACGAAACCATCACTCGCGATTAACCACCAACCACCAACCATGAACCATCCCGTCGAAGACCACCTCCTGAACCTCACTCGGCGTCAGTTTTTCGGAAAAATGGCGCAAGGTATTGGTACCATGGCGCTCGGTTCCATGCTCGGCGACAATCTCTTTGCCGCCGCCCCCAGCCCTTTCGAGCGGGGCTTTCTGGGATCGCCGCACTTCGCGCCGAAGGCCAAACGGATCATCTATCTCTTCCAGCACGGCGGCCCGTCGCAGATGGACCTCTTCGACTACAAGCCGCAACTGGTGGACCAGTACGGCATGGAAATCCCCAAATCCGTGCGTGGTGACCAGCGCATCACTGGCATGACTTCGGGTCAGTCACGACTGCCGGTTGCGCCCTCGATTTTCCAATTCAAAAAATACGACAACAACGACGACGGTCTCTGGGTTTCCGAACTCTACCCCCACACCGCCAGCATCGCCAAGGAACTCTGCGTCGTGAAATCGGTCTTCACCGAACAGATCAACCACGAGCCCGGTGTGTCGTTCCTCCAAACCGGCCACCAGTTGCCCGGACGCCCGTCGTTTGGCTCTTGGATGAGCTACGGCCTCGGCAGCATGAATGAAAACCTGCCATCGTTCGTCGTGATGATCAGTCAGGGCCGGGGCAACGCGCAATTCGTCGCCTCGCGCTTGTGGGGTTCGGGGTTCCTGCCCAGCGAGCACCAAGGCATCAACCTCCGCAGTGGAAGTGATCCGGTGCTTTTCCTGAACGATCCGAATGGCATCGACCGCACCGACCGCCGCCGCATGCTCGACCAACTCGCCCGCCAAAATCACGTGGAGGCCAGCC
>CALPMD020000231.1 GCA_943324575.2 Akkermansia muciniphila | reverse complement strand
GGGCGGCGAGGTGAGAACGGGCGAACGAGCTCGCCCCGAGCCAGCGGACGGCCACGTCTGGGCAGCAGGCCGGAGGCCGCGCAATGGCCCGTGGATCGGCCTCAAGGCCCATGTCCGCCACGCCAAACTCGCGGCGGATTTGGAAATGCATGCGGGGTCTAACGGCTATGCCGGACTGGCGGGCGTGGAAGACGGCTGGACCAATGTCTGCGGCCTGTTCAAAATCGACCGCTCGCTTCAGGCGCAGGGCCCAGCGCTGCTACCCGCCTACCTGGAGGCTGGCGGCAACCGTGAACTCGCCGCCGCGATCCGAGACAGCGAGTGGCGCGAGGGCTCGTTTTCCGCCATCGCGGGCTTCGAACTGGGACGCCAAGCTCCCCTGCCCGGCCTGCTCAGCATCGGCGATGCGGAAAGCATGATTCCGCCGTTCACCGGCAACGGCATGTCGATGGCCTTTGAAGCCGCCGAGTGCGCACTCGCTCCGCTGGTCGCGTGGGCGCGGGGCGAACCAGCGTGGCAGCAGACGATCCAAACCGTGCGCGCCGAACTGAGCCAAAAATTCAAACTTCGACTCACCGCCGCGGGCCTGCTGCATCCCATCCTGCTGAGCACCCGCGGCAGATCCGTGATTCACCAACTCGCCTCCGCCCACCTCCTCCCGTTTCAGCCGATGATGGCCTTGACCCGTTAGCTCCCCTTTCCCGCCATGTATCTCCGCTCGATCGCCACCGCTGTCCCACCCCGCTCATTCAGCCAGCAGTCCTGTTGGAACGCGATGGCGGAGGGTGACTTCTTCTCCAACCTCAAGCCGCGGTCGGCGGCCCTGATTGAAAAAATCCTCACCAGCGAAACCTCCGGCATCGATCGGCGGAACCTGGCCATCGACTCGATCGCCGACTCATTCCGCCACGACGCCGAAGCATTAAACCGCAGCTTCGAGCGCGAGGCCCCGCCCTTAGCCAGCAAGGCGCTCACCGACGCCCTGAAAAAGTCAGGGCTGTTAGCCAAGGACGTCGACGCGCTCTTCGTCTGCACCTGCACCGGCTACCTCTGCCCCGGCGTGTCGAGCTACGTGGCCGAGTCGATGGGCATGCGCCACGACGTTTACCTCGCCGATCTGGTCGGGCTCGGTTGCGGCGCGGCGGTCCCGATGCTGCGTGCCGCCCAAGGATTCATCGCCGCCAACCCGCGAGCCGTCGTTGCCACTGTGGCGGTGGAAATTTGTTCCGCCGCCTTTTTCGCCAACAACGACCCCGGCGTCTTGATCAGCCTCTGCCTGTTCGGAGACGGCGCCGCCGCTGCGATCTGGACGGGAGAAAACTCCGGCAACGACTGGCAAGCTGGCCACTTCACCACCACCCATCGCCCCGCGGAACGGGAAAAAGTCCGCTTCGTCAACGACGCGGGAAGGCTCAAAAACCAACTCCACCGCGCCGTGCCGGGGATCGCCGCCGAAGCGGTGGCGGAGCTCTATGCGCTGCGCCATGGCCAGCCCGATCAAGTCCTCGCCCACTGCGGCGGCCGCGATGTGGTCGATGCCTTGGAAGGCGTGCTGCCATTCAGCCTCGGGGAAACGCGCAGCGTCCTGCGCGACCACGGCAACATGAGCAGCCCCTCCCTCCTCTTCGCCCTGGAACGCCGCCTCGCCGAAAACCGCCACAACGACCAGCGCCTCTGGCTCACCGCATTTGGTGCCGGCTTCGCCGCCCACGCCTGCGAATTGTGGCGCGCCAGCGAGCCGTGACCCCGCGTCCGGCCTGCCGAGCGGGCAACTAAGGAGCAACGACCTTATTGTCGTTTCTTCCTCATTGCCCCGGATCAAGTCGGGACAAAAGTGGCCGGCTCGTCCACTCCGACTTAAAACAAGTGCGTCAGCTCGGCTAAGATCCCGGCCAGCCCGATGGCTTCGATCCCGTTGCCGAGTGAAAATGCTTCTTCCGTCGTGCAGACAACGAAGCAGCGCGCGGGTTTCACGTCGATGCGGGCGTGATAAAAGCCCCGCTCAAGGCGGGGACTCCGGCTTCGTTTGATTTCCAGTGCCCAAGGCCCAGACTGGCCGGGAAGGTCCAAAACGAGATCGATTTCCGCGCCCGCCGAACTACGGAAAAAACTCGCCCGACCGCCGCGAGGCAGATGCGCGATTACGTTTTCGATCACCCAGCCCTCCCAGCTCGCCCCTGCCAGCGGATGACTCAACAGGCCCTCTATGTCTCGAATCCCCAGCAATTGATGCAGAATCCCGCTGTCCCGCAGATAAATTTTGGGAGATTTCACCAGCCGCTTGGACCCCCTCGCGTGCCACGGTTCCAAGCGCCGCACGAGAAACAAATCGACGAACAAATCCAGATACGAGGCCAGCGTCTTGCCAGATACCGCCAGGCTACGGGCCAACTGGGCGGCGTTGACCAATCCACCTTGCTCATGGGCGAGCATTATCCAAAACCGCCGCAAGGTTTCCGCCGCGATGCGTGGCCCCAGTTGCGGAATATCGCGCTCCAAATAGCTGCGGATAAAAGCCTCCCGCCAGCGGGCGCTCTGAACCTCGTCTTTCGCCAGCAGACTTTCGGGAAACCCGCCCCGCAGCCACAAGGCTTCCATGCTCTCGCGGCCCGTTTCCGACAAGGTCAAGCCAGACAGCTCGACCGTTGCCAAGCGCCCCGCCAGACTCTCGCTACTCTGCCGCAGCAACTCGATCGATGCCGAGCCAAGCAGCAGAAAGCGCCCCGCTTTTCGCCCTTGCTGCCGGCCTTGGTCGATCAAACTCCGCAGCACGGGAAAAATTTCGGGCAAACGCTGGATCTCGTCCAGAACCACCAGTCGCCCCGCGTGGCGCTCCAAATAGTCTGCGGGGTCGCTCAACTTCGCCAAATCCCCCGGCAGCTCCAAATCCAAATAAAGCGCCCCCGCCGCCTCGCCGATCTGCCGCGCGAGCGTCGTTTTACCGATTTGCCGCGGCCCTAACAAGGCCACGGCTGGAAATTGCCCGAGCAAATCCCTCACTTCATCCTCTATAAACCGGCGGATCATCCTTGTAATCATGAATCAAAGATCCACGATTGCAAGGATATTTCAAAAGGCACGAGTAACGAAAGCCCTTCCGATGGCCACTGATTAGGACGAATTCAGCCGCTCGCAGCTGCATAGCCAATAAGAGCGCCACTTCAACTGAGGAGCAACGACCTTATTGTCGTTTCTTCCTCATTGCCCCGGATCAAGACGGGACAGGAATGTCCCGACTCCTTAGCTCTTCCCGCCATCAACCGCATAAGTCCTGCGCACGGGGATTGAATTTGCGGGTCTCGCGT
>CALPMD020000230.1 GCA_943324575.2 Akkermansia muciniphila | reverse complement strand
TATTCGAGCACGGCTTTGGTTTCCGACTCGAAGAACTTTGTTTGCGAGAATGTCTTCCAGTTTTCTGTGATTTTTCAGGTCAGCGTGACCACAGTCGCTGCTTCGGGCGCCACTCCAGCGACAATCGTCAACGTGCCGGTGAACATCGCTCCAGCAAAAGGAGCGCTCACCGCCACGAGTTTCAAAATCAATGGCACAGGCATTGTGTCTGACATCAATGGGGGAACGGTGACCAATGCACAGTTAGCCACTGGAAAAATCACCGGGATTTCTTTTTCCACCACGGTGATCTCCGATTTTGGCATCGAGCAAATTAAGAAGCGTCCAAGTAGTGCATTTACTGCGACCGCTCAAAAGGCGGATTTTCTCGCCAAAAATTCCTATCAGTACACCAAGTTTGTGCCGCTATCTGCGCCGTAAGGCGGGGCGTGTGCCAAGGTCCGTGGTCTGCTCATTTCACAACGCGCCGAAGCGGCGGTGGCGTCGCTGATATTCCGCGACGGCTTCGGACAGGTCCTCCCGACCGAATTCGGGCCAGTATTTTTTGACGATGACCATTTCCGCGTAGCTGATTTGCCAGAGTAGAAAGTTGGAGACGCGCATTTCGCCCGAGGTGCGGATGAGCAAGTCAGGATCGGGAATATCCGCCGTTTGCAGGCGGGAAGCAAAGAGCGGGTTGTCGATGTCAGCCGGGTTGATTTTCCCGGCAGCTGCATCGCAGGCGAGTGAGCGGGCGGCAGCGACGATTTCTTCGCGGCCGCCATAGGATAGGGCGAGGACCAGCGTCATCGCCGCGTGGTTGGCGGTGTGGGCCACGGTGCGCTGGATGAGTTCGCGCGTTTTGGTGGGAAGCCGGTCTAACTGGCCGATGCAGAGCAGACGGATGTTCTGGCGGTCGAGATCCTTGAGCTTTGACTTAAGGAACTGATTGAGCAACGTCATCAAGGCCGAGACCTCGGCCTTGGGGCGGCTCCAGTTTTCCGAGGAGAAGGCGTAGAGCGTGAGGTAATCGATACCGAGTTCGATGCACCCCTTCAGAACTTCGGTCACTGACTCCGCGCCACTGCGGTGCCCATCCAACCGGGGCCGTCCGCGTTCCTTCGCCCAGCGTCCATTGCCATCCATGATGATGGCGACGTGGCGCGGGATGGAAGGATACGTTGCCATGGCCGGTGTCGGTCAGTTAGGAAACGACCAGCGTCTGCACGCGGTCTGGGCCGACGCCGACAAAGGCGATCGGTGCGCCGCAAAGCTCGGCCAGGCGTGCGAGGTAGGCCTTCGCTTGGCTGGGCAATTGCTCAAACTGAGTACATGCTGTGGTGTCCGACTTCCAGCCGGGCAGCGTTTCGTAAACCGGCACAGCGCGATCCCAAGCCTTGCGGTCGGCAGGTGGCAGCGTGTGGATCGTGCCGTCGATGTCGTAGCCACTGCAAATCTGGAGCGTCTCGTATTCGTCGAGACCATCGACGTTTGTCACCGCGAGTCCGGTGACGCCGTTGACCATGCAGGCAAAGCGTAGCAGTACGGTGTCGAGCCAGCCGCAACCGCGCGGACGGCCGGTGGTGGCACCGAATTCGCGTCCGAGGCCGTGAAGATATTCCGAAAGTCCTTCGTCGCAGGTGGGGAAGGGGCCCGAACCGACGCGGGTAGTGTAAGCCTTGCAAACGCCGATCACCGACTGAATCGCCATCGGTGGCAGGCCGGAGCCGGTGCAGGAACCGCCGGCGGTGGTGTTAGAAGAAGTGACAAACGGATAGGTGCCGTAGTCGATGTCGAGGAGGGTGCCTTGCGCACCTTCAAACAGCAGTTTTTTGCCCGACTTCCATGCCTCGTGCAGCACGGGGATGGTGTTCGAGATGTGTGGACGCAAGCGCTCGAAGGCGACGTAAACCTCTTCGATCACTTGTTGCGCGTCAAAGATTGTCAGGTCGTAGCGGGCAAGAACCTCGTTGGCCTCTGCTACGCGGCGGGTGATTTGTTGTTCCGTGAATTCGCGGTCGAGGAAGTCGGCGATGCGCAGGCCGCAGCGGTTGACCTTGTCCGCATACGCAGGGCCGATGCCGCGGCGGGTGGTGCCGATTTTATCGTCGCCGAGGGCGGCTTCGCGCGCGGCATCGAGTTCCTTATGGAAGGGCAGCACGACGTGGGCGCGGTCGGATATAAGCAACTTGTCAGCCGTGATGGCGATGCCTTGCGACTCGATGCGCTCGATCTCCTGAACCAGTCCGATCGGATCGAGCACGACACCGTTGCCAATCACATTGGTCTTCGAGTCCCAGAGAATCCCGGAAGGCAGGAGGTGCAGCACGTACTTGGTGCCCTTCGCGATGACCGTGTGACCGGCATTGTTGCCGCCTTGGCCGCGGATGACGACGTCGGATGCCTCGGTGAGGTAATCGACGATTTTTCCTTTTCCTTCGTCACCCCATTGGAGGCCAATAATGATCGTATTCATTTTTTAAATAAGAGGCCCAACCGCGAATCGACGCGGACGAGCGCGAGTTGAAATTTATTTGGTTTGGTCGATGAGCGCGGCGAACTCTTCGAAAAAATAAGCGGCATCGTTCGGGCCGGGAGCAGCTTCCGGATGGTATTGCACACTGAACACCGGCAGATCGCGGTGGCGCATTCCTTCGACCGTGTTGTCGTTGAGGTTGACGTGGGTCACTTCGATTTCAGGCGGCAGCGAGTTGGGGTCGACGGCGAAGCCATGGTTTTGCGAGGTGATCGAGATCTTACCCGTACGTAGATCCTTGACGGGTTGGTTGCCGCCGCGGTGGCCGAACTTCAGTTTGAACGTCGAGCCACCAAAAGCGTGCGCAAGGATCTGGTTGCCAAGGCAGATCCCGAAGATCGGCAGCTTGCCGATGAGCGTGCGAATTTCCTCGTGGATGTACCCGAGCGCCGCTGGGTCCCCGGGGCCATTCGAGAGGAACACACCATCGGGATTTTTCGCCAAAACCTCGGCCGCTGTCGTGCGGGAATTGACCACTTCGACCTCAAAGCCCGCCTGACGGAGGCGGCGCAGGATGTTATACTTGAGACCAAAGTCATACGCGACGATGCGGTGGCGCGCCGGCGGCAGTTCCCGGTAGGGGCCGCTTTCCTGAGTGATGACATTGGGCAAGACCCACTCGCGCGACTCTTCACTCCAGACGTAGGATTCCGGCGTGGAAACTTCCTTTACGTAATCCATGCCTTCCATCGAAGGCGATGCCTTCGCTGCAGCGACGGCATCCTCGGCATTCAGCTCGGTGGTGACACAGGCGCGCATGGCACCTAACGAACGCAGGTGCTTGGTCAGCGCGCGGGTGTCGATGCCTTCGATGCCGAGAAT
>CALPMD020000229.1 GCA_943324575.2 Akkermansia muciniphila | reverse complement strand
GCCGATGCGGTGGTCGGTGATCCGCGACTGCGGGAAATTGTAGGTGCGGATCTTTTCCGAACGGTCGCCCGATCCGATCAGCGAGCGGCGATGGCTGGAGTAAGCCTCCTGCTGGTCGCGGAGTTTCTGTTCGTAGAGCTTGGAGCGCAGGATCTGTAGCGCCATTTCCTTGTTCTTGATCTGCGAGCGGCCGTCTTCGCAACGGACATAGAGTCCCGTGGGAAGGTGGAAAATCTGCACCGCGGATTCCGTGCGGTTGACGTGCTGGCCGCCGGCACCACCCGCGCGGCAAACTTCGATGCGCAGGTCTTCGGGTTTCAGTTCAACGTCGACCTCCTCCGCCTCGGGCAGGACAGCGACAGTAACGGTGGACGTGTGGACGCGACCCTGAGTCTCGGTGGCGGGCACGCGCTGGACGCGGTGCACGCCTGATTCGTACTTCAAATAACGGAAAACTTCCTGGCCGGTCACTTTAAGGATCACCTCCTTGAAGCCACCGACTTCCGACGGGCTGCTCTCCAAGTGTTCGCATTTCCAGCCGCGCAGGTCGGCGTAGCGCTGGTACATGCGCATCAGCTCAGCGGCAAACAGCGACGCCTCGTCGCCACCGGCCCCAGCGCGGATTTCGATCAGCGCATCGCGGTCCTCGTTCGGATCGGCGGGCAGCAAGGCGTATTGCAGCTCGCTGCCGAGTTTCACGATCTCCGCCTCCAGCTCGGGGATTTCCTGCGCCGCCATCGCGGCAAAGTCCGGATCGTCCGATTTTGCCAGCTCCTGATTGTCCGCCAGATGGCGCTTGGTCGCTTCGAGTTTCTCCCAGAGTTCCAGCGTTTGCTTGAGCTTGCCGTGTTCGCGCAGGATCTCCGTCGCGCGCTTGGGGTCGGCAAAAAGTTCCGGATCACCCACCGCCTCTTCCAGCTCCGAGAAGCGGTCGCGGCGTTTGGCGATGAGCGAAGAATAGTCCATGCCGGACATCAAACGCTGAAACCCCCAAAACGGAAATCCCGAAATGTAAGAACCCGCAAATTCAGCTCAATCGGCCTCTTTCTTCAAAGACGGGACTATTTAAGCAATGAGCTCTGCCATAACATTAGTTGGCACGCTGAATGCTCTAACATCCATGTCGCAAGACAAGGTGGTTCGACTGAGTCCGCTCTAAGGTTAATGGGTTTTCCTGAAGAGTGGATCAGTCGGACCCCTTCTTTTTTATTTCGTTGGGGCTGGGGTGACGATGCATTAACTCCTTTGCAGACTCCCGAGCCTTCGCTGTCCGTTCGTTGGGCCGTAAGCGGTCGTTCGGAGACCTTGCGCCGCACCTGCAACCTTTCAATCACCGCTGCTTGGACTCCAATCACTGCTGCTTGGACTTCATCCACCGCTGTTTGGACTTCATCCACTGTGGGTTGAGCTTCATCCAACGATTGAAATCCTGCTTTGAACGGTCATTGGTGAATATCCAGCGGTGGATCAGGTCCATTCTCCGGATAAAATCCTGCTACAAGCCATGGTAGTAGAATATTGAGCGTTGGTTCAGGTCGGTTCTCTCGTGTAAACTCTGCTGCCAGCCATACTAGCAGAATATCAAGCGGTGATTCAGGTTGGTTCTCTCGAATAAACCCTGCTAGATGACGCAGTAGCTCAATTAAAAGCTCTGGATCGACTCGATGAGTGGGGCAATGCGGTGTCTCATCTCCTTGATGAAGTGATTGCACTCGATCGAGAAGTCGATTGATCGCTTGGAGAAGCCCGCGAACCCGCCGTTGCCTTTGCCGAAGTTGACGGTGAAGCCCGCGCGCTGCCTGGGGAAGCCTTCGCGGTGCTGCGGCGACTTCAACCCGTGCTGGAAACCTTCCAGTCACGCCTTGCACCAGTCATTCAGGCCGCGGCTCGATCACTGGATCAAGTGCGCGCCTTGTGCGGGGCGGGAGGCAAATATCTGCGGTTGGATGCCCGTCGCTTTTTCGTATTCGGCGCTGAGGGTGGCCGCGATTTCGCTCGCTTTGCTGGATTCGCAGAGCGTGACCGTCGAGCCGCCAAAGCCACCGCCGGTCATGCGGGCGCCGATCACGCCGCCTTGGCGACCGATGTTGCGCGCGATTTCGACGAGAATATCGAGTTCTTTGCAAGAGACATTGAAGTCGTCGCGCAGGGAATCGTGGCTGGCAGCCATCAGCGGGCCGAGAGCCTCGAAATCATTGCGGGCGAGCGCGGCTGCCGCGGAGATGGTGCGGGAAATCTCTCCGACAACGTGGCGAGCGCGGCGGTTCACCGGTTCGCCAAGTGCTTCCCAATGCGTTTGCACATCGGCGGTCACGACATCGCGCCACGACGCCTTGCCGAGGATTGAAAGCCCGTCTTCGGTGTGCTTGCGGCGGGCGGCATAGCCTCCGTCTGAAAGCTCATGGCTGACAAGCGTGTTAGAGATTAGAACGGTGAGGTCGGGGTTTTCGAAGGGCACCATCTCAGGCTCACCCGATTGGCAGTCGATGAGAACCAAGCGGTTTGGCTGGCCGAAAGCCGATGCGAACTGATCCATGATGCCGCAGGGAACGTGGGCGAAGTCGTGTTCCGCTTTTTGGCAAAGCAGGGCTTTTTCGCGGGTGTCGAGATGGATGCCCAGCAGGCCTTCAAGGAACGTGGCAGTCGCGCATTCCAGTGCCGCAGACGAGGACAATCCCGCACCACCCGGTACGGATGAGAGGATGAACGCGTCGAAGCCGGGGATGGTGTAGCCGCGATCTTGAAAGCCGCGAATGACGCCGCGCAGGTAGTTCGCCCACTTCGGCTCGCTGACCTGCTGGAGTTCCGTTAGATCGATGGTTGCAATATCCTCGCTGATGGCCGTGGCGATGCGCGCTTCATGGCTGCCGTTGGGATGGCCGGCGATGACGATGTAGCGATCGATGGCAAAGGGCATCACGAAGCCATCGCAGTAGTCGATGTGTTCGCCGATCAAGTTGACGCGGCCCGGTGCAGCGGCGGTGATGATGGCTTCGGCTTGGAAACGTTGTTTCAGACCGGCGGCAGCATCGCTGACCAGGTCACTCAGGTTTGGATTGGGTTGGAGCACGGGATCAGGGAGTTAGTGAGATTAGATCATGGAAGACAGGTCGAGGCGGCGGCGATAACTATCGACTGCCTGAGTCCAGATGCCATGGATGGCATCTGCCGATCTCAGCCAGACGGCGCGGTGCATCATGAGCATGGCCGGGCCACTGTAGAGCAACTCGGAAAGTTCGCTCTTGGAAAGCTCGGTTGGGCCCTCTTGCAAGCAGCGCTCAGCGAGAGCTTCGTCGGCTTTTGAGAGTTCTGATAGGTCGAGCAGGGAAACGTGTACCCCATTGACG
>CALPMD020000228.1 GCA_943324575.2 Akkermansia muciniphila | reverse complement strand
CTGCGCCGATGGCACGACTCTGCTGGAGGCAACCCTGGGAACCGGCAGAACCAACCAAATCCGTGTCCACCTTTGGGAACTCGGCTACCCCGTGGTTGGCGATCCTGCCTATCTGCCCGATCGCCAGATCGGCGATACGCAGACACTCGATACCGAGGCTGCGCCACTCCAACTCCACGCTTGGAAACTTTCGTTCACCCATCCCTTGAGTGGGGCAGCAATGACCTTCGAGACCGAGCGCCCAGGCTGGATAAGCGGAACGGCTTTTTGACGATTGAAGGGAACCAACGGGCCAGCTTGGCTTTCAAGGCCTCGTGCAAACTTCACCATGGGTGCGTAAAAACCATGCAGCTTGCACCTCTACCGTCCCTGAATCACCGCCTTATTCCTCACAAACGACTGACACTCATCGGCGAGATACCAGTGGCATGGAAGTTGCAAAAGCAGGATAACCTTTGCAATCAGGCGAGGGCAAATCCCCCCACCCACAATGATCACCAATCTCGAACAATTCTATTTTGACCAAGTTAATGACTTGTACAGTGCAGAGACCCAGCTCTTGGGAATCCTCCCCGAAATGGCAGAAAATGCCACTTGCCCCGAGCTGCGCGAAGCCTTCAAAAACCATCTCCAAGAAACCCGGACTCACTGCGAACGATTGAACATCATCCGCGATCGTCAGGGAATATCCAACCAGACCGAAGACTGTGAAGCCATGCGCGGACTGATCGCCGAGGCGAGGAAATACCTCACCCAGACGATTCCCGGTGGCCTCCGCGACGCCGTATTGATTGCAGCAGGCAACCGCATCGAACATTATGAAATTGCAGGATATGGCGCGACCAAAGCATTCGCCAACTGCCTAGGTTATGGTGAAGACGCGAATCTCCTTGGCGAAACCCTCAAGGAAGAAGGTGCAGCCGATGCCGCCATCACTAAAATCGCGACGGGTGGAATATTCCACTCCGGGGTGAACGAGGCGGCATCACACACTACAGAGCCGGTACTTGTCTAAAAGAAATCAGGATCACAAAAAGCCGGACCTGCGAACAGGTCCGGCTTTTTTGATAATCGTGCAGATTCGCAAACCTTAGAATTAGGCAACTACTTATACCAATTTATGCAATTAAACACTGTCTCGTTGGCTTGCAGGCTTCGGCTTATATGGTGTTGTGTGTCACCCCCAAGGTTTGGCGTGAGGGAAAATGCCGACCATACAGCGATGAGCGCCCCGTCGTTGGGGGTTCGGGCTGTCACCAGAGAAAATCGTCACTCTTGCCGAGACGATGGAAGCCCTTTGAGGTAGGATTTATGATCGTCGGTGGTCCCAGCGCAGCGCAACCTTTCCGGGGCGCCCCGAAGCGAATGCAACACCATTGGTGTTCGAGACAATGCTCAGCAATGAAGCAACATCGTTTGCTGAAGGGATTATAAAATCACGAATACGACCAGCCTTTGATCGAGCTTACAATTTGCCAATAAAGCCGCCACTTGAAGAAGCGTTTTGCATTGCTTCAAGATGGCGACCTTAAATTTCTGGTAACTGAATGTGACAATTTCTACTGGTGGGAGCTACTGTCATTGTGTCCCGACGCATTGTGACCGAACGCGAAATACCCTGCGGCCAGAAGCCCGACGAGAACCGCACCACCGACCCAGCCTGCCTTTTGGCCGGTCGGTGTCTCGCGCAGCTCCCGCAGACGCGAGGCAGCGTAGGCACCACCGGCAGCGATCTGAGTTTTGGCCTGATCGGCGATCTCACGGGCACTGTTTGGTAGGGTCTCCCGCGTGGTGTACGAAAGCAAGTGGCCGACGTCTTCGCGCAGGTGGGACACATCTTCGCGAACTCGATTCATCAGTCCAGCGGTTCGATTGTCATTGAGGAGATTGGATTTCATGAGGATGGGGGTTTTAAATAATGATGAGCACGGGCTTTCTCGCGCAGTCCTTGGGCGATAATGGTGCCCATCAAGAGCAAGAGAAAGACCACGAAGAGAACCTCGAAAATTCCAATATGGTCTCCCGAAATGCCACCAATACCGAAGATAGCGGAGGCGATGGAGAGAACGAAGAAAAGGAAGGACCAAGGAAACATGGCGATGTTTTTTTGCTAATGACGGACGCCACTCATTCGCAGAAACAATGCCAAGGCAGCCTGCCGAACCTAAGCTGCTGCAAACAAGCCACAGACACCCGTCCAGTACGCAATCGAGAGCGGTCGGGGCATTGCGAATTGCAACCCCGCGCGCAAATTGCATCTCACGGTGGGCGGACTAAACTGCGACCGCCTGGCGAATCCGTTCGGCGACTTCGTCCAGCGTCCCATGACTGTCGATCACGCGGACAAAGTCTTCACCCCGCAGCGAAAGGAAGATCTCCTGACAGCGCACCAAGTTCTCACGTTTTTCAAACTCGTTGGCGGTGTCGCCGCGTGCGCCGATTCGTTCAAGCGCCGAGTCCACATCCAAATCCAAGATCAACAACCGGTCCGGGACGGGAGCAAACGCCTCATTTTGGCGGCGGATCTCGGAAGGATCAAAGCCGCGAGCCCCCTGATAGGCCATGGTTGAAAAATAGTAGCGATCCAAGATCACCACCTTCCCAGCAGCCAGTGATGGCGCGATCAACTCCTCCACATGTTGGCGGCGGTCGTTGAGGAAATACTCCAACTCCTCCTCGGGCGAAAGCCGCCCGCTGGCCGCTGACTCGCGGACTTTTTTCCCCCACGGCCCGGCGGTCGGCTCGCGGCTGACCACGACCTCGCGGCCTTGGGCACGGAACCATTCGCCGAGGCGGCTGGCTTGGGTGGATTTACCGGTGCCATCGATTCCCTCGATGACGATAAAGAGGCCGTGGTTCATAAAATTACAAGTAACGGGATTTGAGGTGGGCGAGGTAGGCATCAGTCGATGGTGCGCTGCCGGTTGCTTGGGCGATCAGTGCAGCGGGATCTAGCGTGCCCCCGAAGCAGTGAACGGACTTTCTGAGCCAGGCGAGCAGCGGCAGGAAATCCGCGCGATCGATGGCCGAGGCTACCGAGGCGTCGCTACGAGCGGACGCAAAAAGCTGGGCCGAGTTGATGTTCCCGAGGGTGTAGGTGGCAAAATATCCCAGTCCACCCATCGACCAATGAATGTCCTGCAAACAGCCATGGCGATCATCCTTCGGAGCAAAGCCGAACAACTCGCGGAAGCCCTCGTTCCACGCCGTCGGCACGTCGGCTACCGCGAGGCTGCCACTGACCATCCGCCGTTCCAGTGGGAAGCGCAGCCGGATGTGCAAGTCATAGGTCGCTTCGTCCGCCTCCACCCGAATCGGCGAATACTCGGCGCGCCCGAGGGAGCGCAGG
>CALPMD020000227.1 GCA_943324575.2 Akkermansia muciniphila | reverse complement strand
GCTCAAGGGCGATCGGGCCGAGCCGATTGCGGTCGGCATGATCGCAACCGTAAGCACCAAAGGCAAAGTGATGAGCCAGCCCAAAGTGGCGCATCTTGGAGGCGGCACCGCCGGCGGTATTGCCAGTCAGCAGGCCGACGGTCGCCTCGGGGCGGTCGCCCAACTGGCTGAGAAGTTCGGTGACCCCGCCAAACACGCGGCCGGCAAAACCGCCGTGGGCTAAGTTCCAATCCAGTCGGCCGAGATAAACTTCGAAGTAAGTCTGGATCCGTTCCGGCGTGGGCTCAATTTCGAAATGAGCATGGATGTTGGCGACGATGCCCAGATCCGTGCTACCCGCGAGGTCGAGCGCCGGCCCTTCGTGGCCGAAGACATCGCGGGTCGCCTCCTTCAAGGCGACCATGCCGGCACCGCCGGTGTCAACCAGCGTGCCGTCGATGTCGAAAAGATAGAGCAATGGATCGAACCGTGGGTGGACGAGTTATAGCGGAGTCGGCTCTTGGGCTACCTCTGCGACCAGCAACTCGTCCGACTGTTCTTCAGGAACTTCGTCTGGCACGAAATCATCCTCAAAGACTTCTTCTTGGGTTTCGTCTTCTTCGAAGTCGTCTTCATCCATGAGTTCACCGTGGAACAGGTGGAACTTGCGCTTGCGCTGATGCGCAGGCAGCGGCGAAAGAATCATGGCCACGGCACGGCCGTTGAGGCGCGGCGGTTGGTCGACTTGCGCCATCGTCTTGAGGTCTTCAATGATCCGGTTGAGGACGACGAAGCCGAGGTCTTTGTGGGCGTTTTCACGACCGCGGAACTGCAGGACGAAACGGCACTTGTGGTTGGCTTCGAGGAAACCTTCGGCACGGCCAAGCTTGATGTTGTAGTCGTGCTGGCCGGTGCCCACGCGGAATTTCACTTCCTTCATGCGGGTCGCGCTTTTCGACTTCTGCTTCTTGAGCTTGGCTTGCTCGTACTTGTATTTGCCGTAGTCGACGATCTTGCAGACCGGCGGATCGACCTGACCGGCGATCTCAACGAGATCGAGTCCGAGCGATTGAGCTTTGGCAAGTGCGTCGCGCGAGCTCATGACGCCGAGTTGATCGCCATTGGCGAGTACGACGCGAACTTTCGGGGCACGGATGCGGTCGTTAATCCGCGTCATATCGCGGTAACGACCCCTATTTGGATCTCTTTGTGGCTTAGCGATGGTCTTGTCCTCCAGTGAGTGGATGCGACGCGCCGGTGCACGGACGGACAAAGCCGCCGCACAGGTCCAGTGCGAAGAGGGATGCGGAACGATGAATCAGACGCCGAATCATAGATCGGAGAAAGTAGGGGAAAACCAATCGAGTGGATTGGTTTGGGAGCTCATGGCGGATCGTTCCTGGAAAATCATGGGGCGGCGGGTGCCGTAGATCGTCACGTCGCGGGGATGGCGGAAATGATTTCTTCCAACCCGATGACTGCGTCTAGGGCATTAAATAGCTCAACGGACGAAATCAATCAAGCGTCTTTTTTGCGGAAGAATTCGCCACGCTTATAAACTGCGGTTGGCGATCTCGGTGGTGATTTGAGCGATGAATTCCTCAAGCGGCTGGGTCACCAGATCTTCGTTGTCGCGGTGGCGGACGGAAACCGTGCCATCTTCGACTTCCTTGGCACCGAGAACGATAATGTAAGGCACCCGATCGAGGCGCGCGAGACGGATCTTGGCGCCGACTTTTTCATTGGTACGATCGACGGCAACGCGCACCCCGGCATCGGCCAGTTTGGCGGCGGCGGCTTCGGCCTCGGCGAGCGTTTTTTCGGAAATCGGGATGACGCGGACTTGCTCTGGCGCGAGCCAGGCGGGGAATTTGCCTTCGAAGTGTTCGATCAGCAGACCGGTGAAACGCTCGAGCGAACCAAACGGCGCGCGGTGAATCATGACGGGAACGTGCGGCTGATTGTCTGCGCCGACGTAGGTCAGGCCGAAGCGGACGGGCAGGTTGTAGTCGACCTGCACGGTGCCGAGTTGCCAATCGCGGCCGATGACGTCCTTGACGACAAAGTCGATTTTCGGGCCGTAGAATGCGGCTTCGCCGAGTTCTTCGGTGTATTCGACGCCGAGTGTTTGCACGGCTTGGCGCAGGGCCGCTTCCGCCTTGTCCCAGTTTTCGGCCGAGCCGACGTATTTGTCGGACTCAGGGTCGCGGAGGGAAAGCCGCACGCGGTAGTTATCCATGCCGAGCGTGCCGAGGACCTTTTTGACGAGATCGAGGCAGCCGGTGACTTCCGCCGCGACTTGATCGGGCGTGCAGAACAGGTGGGCGTCGTCCTGGGTGAAGCCGCGGACGCGGGTCATGCCGCCGAGCTCGCCGGACTGCTCCCAGCGGTAAACCGTGCCGAACTCCGCGAGGCGCACCGGCAGGTCGCGGTACGAATGGTGGTCGCTCGCGTAAATCTTGATGTGGTGCGGGCAGTTCATCGGCTTGAGCAAGTAGCCTTCGTAGTCGCCACGCTCCAAGCCGTTGAGCAATTCGCCGCAGGTCGCATCCTCGTCGGCGAGTTTCTCCAGCACGTCGCGCTCGGCGATGGCGGGGTACTGGCTCTCCTGATAATACGGGAAGTGGCCCGAGGTGCGGTAGAGGTCGAGCTTGCCGATGTGCGGCGTGAAGACCTGCGAGTAGCCCTGCTTGTCGAGCTCCTGGGTGATAAAATCTTGCAGCGAGCGGCGGATGAGCGCGCCCTTGGGTTTCCACAACACCAAGCCCTGCCCCACGGCTTCGTCGATGTGGAATAAGCCGAGCTCTTTGCCGAGGCGGCGGTGGTCGCGCTTTTTCGCTTCTTCCAAACGCGTCAGGTGCTCTTGCAGCTCGGTCGAATTTTTGAAGCAGGTGCCATAGAGCCGCTGCAGCGATTGACGATCCTTGTCGCCCTTATAATACGAGCTGGCGATGCTCATCAGTTTGAATGCCTTGCAGTTGCCCGTGCGGCCGACGTGAGGGCCGGCGCAAAGATCCCAGAAGTCGCCGTTTTTGAAGATCGAGATCTCCTCGTCTTCGGGAATGTCATTGAGCAGATCCACCTTAAAGATGCTTTCCACCTCGCGATCGGCCACCGCACCGAGACGGCCCGCCTTGGCAAAGGCCAGCGCCTCCGCCCGCGAAACGGTCGAGCGTTCGAACGAATCGTTGTCTTTCACCACCCGTTTCATCTCCTCCTCGATCCGCGGGAAATCTTCCGGCGTGATGCGATGCTTGAGATCCATGTCGTAGTAGAAGCCATTCTCCACCGGTGGCCCTGCGGCCAGTTGGACGTCCGGCCAGATCCGGCAAATCGCGGTGGCAAGCACGTGGGCACAGGAATGGCGGAGGC
>CALPMD020000226.1 GCA_943324575.2 Akkermansia muciniphila | reverse complement strand
CCAAATCCCAAATCGCACTCTGTTTGGGCGAAGAAATGGACCAAGTCCTGCGAAATGGCCGCGCGTTCGACGAAAAAGCTTACTGCCGTAGTCTGGAGGAATTGCCGTTCACCCAGGACGACGAGGCGGAAGATCCCAGCGAGACCGCGGTGTAATGGTTTCAGGCCGCCCGCTTCTTGAGGCGAAGGGCCCACGCGAAAAGCATCACCACACCCAGCGCATAGGCGGGCACCTGCCACCGCAGGGCGCTGTGCAGCGCCGCATCCCCCGACGAAGCCGGGAAGCTCGCCAGCAAGCGCGAGAACCCTAAACTGAACAACCCGAAGCCCAGGTTGAACGCCATCCCTTTGACCGATAGCACGGTGGCGCGATGCGATGAATCGGCCAGACTGTGGAGCGCCCGACTGACGGTAAATCCCAGATAGCCCAGAGTGGTCATCAAACCCATCGCAGGAAGCAACCCCCAAACGGGCCAAGCGGGC
The DNA here is from genome assembly GCA_943324575.2 of Akkermansia muciniphila. GTDB lineage: Bacteria > Verrucomicrobiota > Verrucomicrobiia > Verrucomicrobiales > Akkermansiaceae > Luteolibacter > Luteolibacter muciniphilus_E. Next base: position 2,869 of record CALPMD020000226.1, on the reverse strand, counting down.
ACGAGCAAGGCAAGACCGATCATGGCGATGCCGGCGGCGATTCCCAGGTTAGCCAGCGTGCCATAACGTTGGTTGAGCTTTCCGGCAATGCCGGGCACAAACCAGCCGATCATGCCGATCGTCGCGCCGATGAGGCCGAAACTCCATTCAGGCAATTGGATCAGCCGGTAGTAGCTGCTGGTGATCGTCGCAAAATTCCGGACAATCGAATCGATCACCAAACCGATCACCAAAATGACGCGCGTTTGGGGCTGGGTGAAAACCCAGCGCGCGGTTTCCAGCGTGAGCCGGAAGGCACGGCGGCAGGCATTGCCCGTGTCCCCCGCCACCTGTCGGGGTGGCTCGACCATTCGCAGAGCGACCCACAAGCAGACTAAAGCTTGGCCTAACACCAACACCACCGGCAAACGGTGAGCGACGGCGTGCGTGAGCCGAAGCCCGTCCGGCGCAAATCGGTTCCAGAGCGTCGGGTCATACATCATGCCCCCGAGAGTCAAGGCGACGACGAAACCCACCGCACGCCAGCGCAGGGACGCGGCCAGCAGCCGATCCCAGGCGCCCACCCGTTCCTCTTCCGGCAGTGAATCGTATGCCAGCGCCTCATCCGCGCCACTGGCGCACGCTTCGGATAGCCCGGATAAGATGCGGTTCAAGACACACACGCCCAGCAGCCAGCCTCCCCCTCCGCGTGGGGCCAGCAAGAGACAAAGCATCTCGCACACCATCAATCCGGCCGCAGTCACCAGCAAATTTCGCCGGCCCACCGTGTCGGCCAGAGCGCCCGAAGGAACTTCAAACAACAAAATCGTCGCTGCCCAGATCAGATTGAGCATCACAAACTGGTCCAAGCTCAGCCCTAGATCGAGAAATAGAATCGCCAGCACCGGGTAGTAGGCGCGGGCATTGTAAAAGACGGTGAAGACGATGAAGCGCCGTGGATTCCCCGAAAGATCAGATGCAGTCATGTGGTCGAATGAAAAAAACCGACCGCCTCACGGAATGATCCGGCAAGACGGTCGGTGGGTGAAAGATCCACTCGGGGTGGATCAGCCGTTATCGCGGGGTCCGCGGTCCACATCCATGCGGAACGGACGGCCACGCAGGCGGGAGCTGCGGGTGCGATCGATGACCTGACCGACGAATTGCTCAGGCACATCGACAAGCGAATGCTTCGGGAACAACGAAATACGGCCCAGGCAACCGTCCGGCAAACCCACTTCGCGGTAGAGCATGCCCACGATCTCCTTGGCCATCACGCCGTGGGTCTTGCCCAGCGAGAGGAAAAGACGCGTCATGCCCGCTTCCGTCGGTTGAATCTCCATGCGTGGTCCACGCTCGAAACGCTCGGGCCGTGGGCCGCGGTCGTCGTATTGCGGCCCACGATCGTCGCGCTGCGGACGGGCGTCGCGCGTATCGCGGCGGGCTGGACGCTCTGGCTCGCGATCTTCGTCGATTGCGGAACCTTCGCGGCCGCTCGCTTCACGAATCATCGTGACAAGCGCTCCGGCGATGTCGGTCGGCGTGTGACCTTGTTCAAGCAGGCGGTCGATGTTGTCCTGGTAGGCATCGAACTTGCCCGTTTCCAAACGCTCCTTGAGATCGTCGAAAATCAAATCGGCGCGACGGCCTTCCACTTGTTCAACAGTCGGGATGCGCTCGCGGCGGACCACACTGCGGGTGTAGCGTTCGATCGACTGCATCCGGTAAATTTCGCGGCCATACACAAAGCTCACGGCGCGGCCCGAGCGACCGGCACGGCCGGTACGACCGATGCGGTGCACGTAGTCTTCCGGATCTGTCGGCAGGTCGTAGTTGAAGACGATGTCGATTTCGTCGATGTCGAGGCCGCGGGCAGCCACGTCCGTGGCGACCAGAATCTCAACCGACCCCTCGCGGAATCGCTTCAATACGCGCTCGCGCATTTGTTGGGTGATATCGCCGTGGAGACGATCCGCCGCGTAACCGCGGTTGACCAGATCCTCCGTGCATTCGTCGACCGAGCGCTTGGTGTTGCAAAAAACAATGCCCAGACGCGGCGGATTCATGTCGAGGATACGCGACAACACCTCAACCTTGGAGCGCTGGCGGACTTCGAAGTAAGATTGATCCACCGTCGAGACGGTACGCGCCTTTTGCTGGATTTCGACAATCTCAGGGCTGTTGCCAAACTTCTGAATCAGGCGGGAAACCCCTGGATTCATCGTTGCCGAGAAAAACAGCGTTTGGCGGTCGGCGGGCAGAGCGGCCAATAGCTCGTCCATCTCATCCTTGAAGCCCATGTCCAGCATCCGGTCGGCCTCGTCGAGGATCGCCATCTTGATGCGCGAGGCGTCAAAGCTGCCGCGGCGTAAATGGTCCAGCAAGCGGCCGGGCGTACCCACCACCAGTTGCGCGCCGGAGCGCAAGGCCCGCAGCTGACGATCGATCGGCGCGCCGCCGTACACCGGCGTCGCGTGCAAACCGGTCATTTTAGCCCCCAAACGGTGGACTTCTTCACAGACTTGGACCGCGAGTTCGCGGGTCGGGCAGAGGATGAGCACCTGCGGATAGGCCAGCTTTACATCGAGCTTCGCGAGGGCTGGCAGAGTGAATGCCGCCGTTTTACCGGAACCGGTGGCGGAGAGACCGACGAGGTCTTTACCCAGAAGGGCGGGCGGGATGCTCATCGCCTGGATTGGTGATGGGCGCTCGTAGCCTAGGGTTTCAATGGCTGCGAGCAAAGTATCGGGCAAGCCGAGTTCAGAAAAAGGAGGCGTATCCATGTGCAAATAATAAGTCAAATTCCCAAAGCTTCAGTCCTACTGTCGCATCCGGAGGTGACGCTGTGACTTATTTTTTATAAAAAACAAGCACGGAAACAAAAAGATTG
>CALPMD020000225.1 GCA_943324575.2 Akkermansia muciniphila | reverse complement strand
GATTGATGCGTTGCAACAGATTTCGGCAGACAAAATTATTGATCTCACCGACCGCTTGCTGCCGGGTGGAGAATTGCAATGCGACTTGCCAGCAGGGGATTGGACCATCTTGCGCTTTGGCCACACCACAAACGGCAATCTCATCAAACCCGCCTCGGAGAAGGCCAAGGGACTGGAAGTGGATAAGATGAGTGCGGAAGCGCTTGAGTATCATTTCAATAATGGAATGCTTGGGAAAATGTGCGACCAGCTTGGACCTTTGACGGGCAAAGTATTTATTGACGTCAATGTGGATAGCTATGAAGCCGATTGTCAGACATGGACGAAGAAGTTTCCTGAAGAGTTCTCAGCTCGCCGGGGGTATGATAGCCGGAAATGGTTGATTACGCTGACGGGTCGGATTGTCGGCAACCTTGATTTGACCGAGCGGTTTTTGTGGGATTACCGCCGAACGGTTGGCGATTTGCTGGCCTTTAATTTTTACGGCAAATTCCAAGAACTTCTCAATAAGCACGGAATCAAATTGGAGGCAGAAGCGCCCGGTATAGGAATGCCTTGTCAGGTGGATCAAATTCAGTGCCTAGGCAAAACAGACATTCCGCAGGGTGAGTTTTGGATCGGGGGCGAGGCGGACCCAGTCCATGGGTGGCGTGGTGGACAGGATAACACCAAAGAAGCCGCCGTTGCGGCGCACATTTACGGCAAGAAAATTGTTTCCTGTGAGGCTTTCACTTCTTTCGGTCACCATGACGGATGGACGCAATCGCCCTATCCGCTCAAGGCTCTCGGGGACCGTCAATTTTGTAAGGGCTTGAATGAAGTTGTCTTTCACCGCTACGTCCATCAACCAGACGATCGGTTTCCCGGAATGTCGCTTGGTCAGTTCGGTTTGAATTTTGACCGGACCTTGACTTGGTGGGAACAGGGGCGTTCGTGGATCGATTATTTGACGCGCTGTCAGTATATGCTCCGTCAAGGAAGGTTCTTTGCGGATGCGTGCTACTATTATGGCGAGGATGTGCCGAACAGCGCGTGGTATGCGGCTCCAGGCGTGCTGGATCCACGCCAGAAGATGCTGCCGGTTTTGCCGAAAGGTTACGATTATGATGTATGTGACCGGACGACTTTTGACACGATGCGTGTTGAGGATGGAATCGTTGTCCTGCCCAGCGGAATGCGGTATGCCTATTTGGTGCTGCCAGACAGCGCGCGTTTCACTCCTGCGGCATTGAAAAAAGTTCGCGAGCTGGTGATGGCGGGAGCAACGGTCATTGGACCGAAACCGTCACGGTCACCGTCTATGAATGACTATCCAAATGCGGATAAGGAGATCATGCAGATTGCCGAAGAGCTATGGCCAACATCGGCCGGTCCGGGTGAGCGCAGGGTGGGCAAGGGCCGTATGATCACCAGCAAATCATTCGAGACGATTTTCAAAGAGGACGCCTACGCTGCTGATTTCAGTCATGATTCGAAGAGTGCCGACATCCCATACATTCACCGGAAAATCCAGCAAGGTGATTTCTATTTTGTGTCATTTCAGAAAGAACAGGCAGAGGAGCTGGTTCTTAATTTCAGGGTCACAGGAAAAATTCCTGAAATCTGGGATCCTGCCACGGGAGGTATGTCTGATGTTCGGATGTATCAGGATGATGGGAAATCCACCTCTGTTTCCATGCGGATGGCGAACAATGATTCCAAGTTCATCGTATTCCGCAAGTCCTCCAAAGGAGCCGTTGCCGTGACCGACCTGCGGCAGAACGGAAAACTCGTAAGGAACCTGGCAGGCGGGGCTACCGAACTTCCTGAGCTATCCCCTGAGCTACGCGGAACGAAAAAATTGAATACGATCCTCAGCGCGTGGGAATCCGGCAGCTATGAGGTGGCATTTGACGGTGGCATCAAAACCAACATAACAGTTGCTGATCTTCCGGTACCAGAAACCTTGCCCGCGAAGTGGATGGTCAGCTTCCAGAAAGATCGCGGAGCACCCGATGGACAGGTGGCGTTTGATCGGCTCGAATCGTGGACCAAACGGCCGGAAGACGGCATCCGGTATTTTTCAGGTACGGCCCGTTATGAGCAGGGTGTGAATGTGAGCAAAGAGCGTCTCCAGTCCGGCAGGCGTGTCTATCTGGATCTTGGCGATGTGCGCCATCTGGCGGAGGTTTTCGTCAACGATAAGCCGTTAGGAGTGCTCTGGAAGCCTCCGTATCGGATGGACATCACAGCTGCGGCGAAGCCCGGCGCTAACAAGATCGAGGTCCGGGTGACGAACGTCTGGAAGAATCGACTGGTGGGCGATGCCAAGCTACCGGTTCAATCCCGATTGACTTGGACTTTTTATCCTTTCTACAAGCCTAGTGACTCTTTAGTCGAATCGGGCTTGCTGGGACCGGTCCGACTTTTAAGCTCTGCAGAGGTTGTGTTGAATCGGGGAAAGTGATATTTTTTCGTTAGTCGTAATTTTAGCGTAGATTAAATACAATGAATAAGATCAATAGGCGGTCCTTTTACCTCGTGCTCTCGGTGGTTTGCCTAGGCAATGCAATCGCTGAGCCTGCTGCGCCAGCCGCCGGTCGTCACAGTTTGAGCTGGAAGCGCTCTGCGCAACTCCAATCCCGATGGTCTGAGGATCTCCTCCTAGCCACCCCGCTCCCCGAATACCCCCGGCCGACGATGACCCGTCAGGCGTGGAAAAATCTCAATGGTGAGTGGGATTTTATGGGCGATGGACCGTTGCCTCCCCAACTGCCGGACAGTTTCCCCGAAAAAGCATTGGTTCCTTCAGTAACTCAAGCTATCACAAGCTGTTTGGGAAAAGCCTATGAGCGCGGCTGGTATCGCAAATCGATCCATATCCCAGGCGATTGGGCGGGAAAAAAAATCCTGCTCCATTGCGAAGCCATTGGTACCAAATCTACCATTTTTTTCGATGGGAAACCACTCGGCTCCCACGTGGGTGGCTTCAAGCGCGTCTCGTATGAACTCCCTGTCTCCACTCCCGGCAAGAGCCATCAGCTAGTGATTTATTTCGACGACACGGATAAACGCATGCCAAGAGGCAAGCTCGGTCAGATGTCCGGCTTGTGGCAGACGGTCTGGATCGAACCCGTTCCGAACGATTATATTGTTTCCTTCAAACAAACCCCCGATATCGATAGCTCCCGCCTCGTCCTTCAAGTCGCAGCCAGTGATCCGAACCTCACCGTTTCGGTTACCGCGCGCGATCAGGGGAAAATCGTCGCCATCGCTGACGGAACCGCTCGGGAAACCCTTGCCCTGAAAATTCCCGACCAGAAGCTCTGGACCCCCGAAAATCCCTTTCTCTACGACCTTAGGATTGAGCTCAAAAAAGATGGTGCCG
>CALPMD020000224.1 GCA_943324575.2 Akkermansia muciniphila | reverse complement strand
CGTCGCCTTGCGACTATCCTGCGCCTCCACCTCCTTGAATTTCGCCACCTTCTCGGGGAAAAGCTGCAAAGTCCGCCCCCGCAGATTCGATGCCAGCGTCTTGTAATAACTCTTCGGCGCGCTCGGATCGAGCTGGCCGATGAAAATCGCCTGTGGATCCCGGTCGGCGAACTTGCGGAACATCGCCTGCGCCGCCTTTTCCACAAAACCGTCCATCTTCTCCGGATTGCACGGCCACGCGTGCTCCACCGGTAAATTCCACCGCAGGAACTTCGACGCGTCCGAGCGCAAAATCGCCTCCGGTGTCGGCGTTTGGATCAAGTAATACTCACTGCCCAGTCGCGTGGTCGTCTGGCCACCCAGCCCATCGACGATCTCTTTTGAGAAGTCCGCGAAAACTTCGGAAATACGGATCAGCCAGCTGGCAGGTGCAGGGTCAGGTGTGAGAGAATTCAAAATACAGGAGTTTCTGGACGAAGCCATATCTGCCGCAGGAACCCGGCGCAACCTCTGTGATTTTTTCTACGGTGATCGAGACTTGAGTCTACCACGAAATCCGCGATGATGGAATCCGCGTCATGAAAGTCACCCTCTTCAGCAGCAAGCCCTATGACGAGGCGTTTCTCAAACGCCTCAATCCATCCTTTGGGCACGAGTTGGTGTTTATCGAAAACCGGCTTAACCCACAAACCGCGCATTTCGCCTATGGTTCTCCCGCCGTCTGCGCTTTTGTCAATGACGTGCTCGATGCCACTACGCTTGAAAAACTCGCCCACGGTGGCACCCGCTTCATCGCGATGCGCTGTGCGGGCTATAACAACGTCGATCTAGCAGCCGCGCAGTCGCTGGGCCTGCAGGTCGCCCGCGTGCCGGCCTATTCTCCGTTCGCCGTGGCCGAACACGCCGTGGCCCTTTTCCTGAGCCTCAACCGCCACGTTCACAAGGCTTACAACCGCGTACGCGACGGCAACTTCTCGATCGACGGTCTGATCGGCCACGACGTGCACGGCATGACGGTCGGGGTCATCGGCACCGGTAGTATTGGCCGCATCTTCGCACGGATCATGAGCGGCTTTGGTTGCGAGGTGCTAGCCTACGACGTCGCACCAGATCCCGACTGTCTCCAACTAGGCGTCCGCTATGTTGAGCTCCACGAGCTATTCGCCCGCTCGCAAGCAATCAGCCTGCATTGCCCCCTCACTCCCCAGACCTACCACCTCATCAACGAGCAAAGTCTCGCCCGCATGCGCGACGGGGTATTCCTCATCAACACCAGTCGCGGCGCACTCATCGACACGGAGGCCGTGATGGCGGCCATCAAGTCATCGAAAATCGGTGGCCTCGCACTCGACGTCTATGAAGAGGAATCCGCGCTGTTTTTCGAAGACCGCTCCGTTGGCATCATTCAGGACGACGTTTTCATGCGTCTAACCACCTTTCCCAACGTGCTCGTCACCGGCCATCAGGCATTTTTCACCCACGAGGCCATGACCAACATCGCCCAGACCACTCTCTCGAACCTTGCGGATTTTGTAGCTGGCCGAGCCTGCGCCAACCGCGTCATTTGCGATTGATGTGCCGCCGCACAGACGACTATTTCGCCGCGTGACGTTTTCCGCGCGACCAAAGACTGGACGTGCTCCGATTTGTCCCAAAGACTGCCGCCAGATTTCACGCGTTATGGAAAATAACCACATTTCACCAAGTCTCGCCAAACTCCTCACGGAGCGCAATTTCGTGGAAATGAAGGCCGAGTTGTCAGTCATGCCGCCCGCTGATGCGGTCGAGGCGATGGAAGAACTTTCCCCCGTCGAACAAGCGGTACTTTTTCGCCTGCTGCCGACTGACAAGGCGGCGGAAATGTTCGAGTACCTGCCGCTGGAGTCGCAGGAAAAACTTCTCCACGCCATGGGCAATGAGGAGGCCGCCAAGATTCTCGATGCGATGGCGCCTGACGACCGAACCGCGCTGCTCGAGGAACTACCCACCCACGTCTGCGCCCGCCTCGTCGATTGCCTCTCGCCGAAAGAGCGCCTCGTCGCGCTAAAACTGCTTGATTACCCTGAGGACAGTATCGGCCGCTTGATGACGTCGGAATTTCTCTCGATCCGCGATTCGTGGACCGTTAGCCAGGTCCTCGAACACATCCGCAACTTCGGCAGCGACCGCGAGACGCTCAATGTACTCTACGTGGTCGATCGCGGCGGCAGGTTGCTCGACGATGTGCGTATTCGCGAAATCCTGCTCTGCCCGCTCGACAAAAAAGTCAGCGAACTGCGCGACGGCATCTTCACCGCGCTTCATGCCACCGACGATCAGGAAACGGCGGTCGATGCCTTCCGAAAATACGACCGCACGGTGCTTCCCGTAGTCGACCGCCACGGTGGTCTTGTGGGCATCGTTACCGTGGACGATGTGCTCGACGTGGCCGAACAAGAAGCCACCGAAGACATCCAGAAAATCGGCGGTATGGAGCAGCTCGACGAGCCGTACATGGATATTTCGCTGGGACTACTGATTCGTAAACGCGCCACGTGGTTGATCGTCCTTTTCCTCGGCGAAATGCTCACCGCCACGGCGATGGCGCACTACGAGGGGTCCATTTCCAAAGCCGTTGTGCTGGCGATGTTCGTGCCGCTGATTATTTCCAGCGGCGGTAACAGCGGCTCCCAAGCCGCCACCCTCATCATCCGCGCGATGGCCATCGGCGAGGTCCGCTTGAAAGATTGGTGGCGCGTCATGCACCGCGAAATCCTCTCCGGCCTCACACTCGGATTGATTCTTGCCGCCATCGGCATGCTGCGGATCTCCCTTTGGTCGATGCTTTTTCCTGACGCCTACGGCGAACACTGGCCACTCATTGCCCTCACTGTTGGAATTTCCCTCCTCGGCGTCGTCCTCTGGGGAACCCTTTCCGGCTCGATGCTACCCTTCCTGCTTAAGCGACTCGGCCTCGACCCTGCCACCTCGTCAGCCCCTTTTGTTGCCACCTTGGTCGATGTCACCGGGCTGATCATCTATTTCGCGGTCGCTGGCGTGATCCTTCAAGGCACCTTGCTGTAAGTTCACAACGCTCCAGTCTGACTGATAGACAATAAAAAGCCAGAGGCCCGCGAACAGGCCTCTGGCATTTGTAATATTCGATCAATCCTAGTGACTAGGACTTGTAGCGGAGACGCTTCTTGTGGCGGTTCTGCTTCATGCGCTTTTTGCGCTTGTGCTTATTGATTTTCGTTTTACGGCGTTTCTTAATGGAACCCATGGTTGTATTGTCTGTTGGTTGGAGATTGGTTAAAAAATGATTATGGCACGATTTTGTTCAGCGGATACTCGATGATCCCTTCCGCGCCGAGAGCGATCAGCTCAGG
>CALPMD020000223.1 GCA_943324575.2 Akkermansia muciniphila | reverse complement strand
CGGTCGGGCTGAAAAGCGGTGATCCATCGATCCTGCCAGCGGCCTGTTTGAAGAAAGGCCACCTGGTTTACGACACGATCTATCAGCCGCCAGTAACGCCCCTGTTAGCCTTGGCCGGTGATCTCGGTTGCCGGACTGCCAATGGCATTTCGATGCTCCTGCACCAAGGCGTGCTGGCATTCCAGCACTGGTTTCCCAGCGCCGCTCCTTTGCCGATCATGCGCGCTGCACTGGGCGCACGCAAGTAGCTGCGACACTCAGTTCTCCAGTGTCGGCACAGCCACTTCAATGCCTGGCGCATCGACCGAGTACCAGTGACAGGCGATAACGTCGACGAGCTCGAAACGACGCCCATCGACATCATCGATTCGGCGCAATTTAACACGGACCGGGATCAAGCCCTCGGGGTAAATCGCCTTAAGATCGACGCCGAAGGCGAGCTTGCCCTCTTTCGCGCGTTGGAATGCGGTGGTAAGGAGTCGGCCGCTTTTACTATCGCGAGGAACGAGAAATTCCGGCGATTTTACTGACGTCTCGCTCAGCTTGCCAAGTTGGGGGGCGCTAAAAACCAGGCTGATTGTATCGGCGCCTTGGCGCTCTTCGGCCAGACGCTCGCGGGCGAGTAGACGGAATTCTCCCTCGCTCTGTCCGCCACCCGCCAGGAACATCGGCCATGGATAGTCGCAGTAGCTTGCATAGTGTTTCCAATCGAGACGCCATTCGCTGTCTTCCAGCACAAAGACAGCATTCAACTGCAGTCCATCGGTCGTCTTCCAAGACGTTTCGATGGCGCGCCCACCAGGGAGTCGCAGCACTGCGGCTTGATCGATTTTGAGAGCCTGTGGATCGATGCTTGGCAGTGAATTCAATTGATAAAAATTAGCCATCCGCGCGACCTCGGAGATGGGGGACATCACAAACTGACTGCGCCCCTCCGGCGTCATGGCTGATAAAAAGCCAGACAAAGTTTGATGACAGAGCGGCGCAAATTGGTTCAAAAAAGCCGCATCGTCAGCGACAACGGTGCTCACCGCCTCTTTTTTAACACTGCTGAAAGACGGCTCATTCTGGAAGTTTTGCATGCGCAAAACCATCGGAAGTACCAGCAGAACGGCCAAGGTGGAAACCATACAAAAAATCACCCACCCATTTAAATAGCGATACTTCAGCTTCTTTTTTCCCTTCCGCTCGGACCCGTGGGCTGGAGCGGGGACTTGCGACTCTGTCGTCTTCTTGATGCGCTGCAGCGTGCTGTCTTCAGGCCATGGCGAACGCCCACATACGGTGCAAAGACGTTGATGCGAAACTCGCGTTGGAGATTGAAACAACGAACCGCAACGGCCGCAGTGAAACCAAGAGATATCCTGTTTGCTCAACATTTCAAAGTGCCCGCTGTAAAACCGCAAGCGACATCAGGGATCCTGCAAACCAAAGTCGAACCTTGCAAGCGGTCATTGGTCAAACCCTTCCCCAAGTTGACGATCCAGCGCGGCGTCCATCGCCTGCTCAACGAGGCGGGCGGCGAGCGCCTCGGTTGCCGCATCGAGCCGCTGCACTGCCGCTTTGAGAGGGTTGGCGGCACCTCCTGCCAGCGCGTTTCTAACCGCCACAACCGCGGATTCGATCTCGGCGCGCTCATCGTCTTTGGCCAGTCCTTGGCTCAAAACCGCTTCGACGGCGGGCAAGAGCTCCTCCGCCTTCATCCTCGCTTCGGTGAAGACCCGCTCTGCCATGTCGGTGAAGGCGAACTCCACTGACTCGCTGACCATCGTTTCGACGGCGATATCATCAACATTGACCGCCGCGCTTTCGATCTGAATTACCGTGTCGATCCCCGTCGCGACGTCGCGAGCCAGCGCTTCGAGAATTCCGTTTTCGTCGATTTTGAATTGCACTCCGACCCGCGCCTGGCCCTTGGCCGCTGGCGCAAATGGCACGTCGAAGTTGCCCAGCTCCCAGTTATCCTTCGCCATTTCGCGCTCGCCTTGCAGCACCCGCACCCGCATCGCCGCTTGGCCGTCGGCGGCATTGGTGAACATTTCCCCAGCCTTGCAGGGGATCGTCGTGTTGCGCGGAATCAGCACGTTCATCAGCCCGCCGAATGTTTCGATCCCCAGACTCAGCGGCGTCACATCCAGCAAAATCACCTGTCGCAAGGCACCGCCTAGCACCCCGCCCTGGATCGTCGCGCCGAGCGCAATCGCCTCATCCGGGTGCTGCGAAATATCCGGCTCGCGGCCGAAAAGCTCTTCCACCGCGCGGCGCACGGCGGGCATCCGCGTGCTGCCGCCAACGACCACCACCGCGCTCAAATCCTCCGGCTTCAGTACCGCATCCGCCAGCGCCTGGCGGCAAAGCCGCAGCGTTTTGGCGATCCACGGCGCGGCGATTTTCTCCAACTCCTCCCGCGTGATCGTCTCCTCCAGGCTGCGGCTGCCGTCGTAAAACGGCACGCGGAAGACCGCCTGCTCGCTCTCGGAAAGCGCCAGCTTCACCCGCTCCGCCTCGGCCATCAGGCGGACCCGCGCCGCGCTATCGATCTCTCCGACGTCGGCCCGCTCGACGATGCGGTCCAAAATCAGCGCATCCAAATCGTCGCCGCCCAAGCGCGTGTCGCCGTGGGTTGCCAGCACCTGAAACACGCCGTCCTGCATTTCCAAAATCGAAAGGTCAAATGTCCCGCCGCCCAAGTCATAGACCGCCACCCGCGCCTTTTCATCGAGCTTGTCCAAGCCGTAGGCCAGTGCCGCTGCCGTCGGTTCGTTGAGAATCCGCACCACCTCCAAGCCCGCCAGTTCGCCCGCCCGCTTGGTCGCCGCCCGTTGGCCATCGTGGAAATAGGCCGGCACCGTGATTACCGCCTTGGTGATGGCCACGCCCATCCGCCATTCCGCGATCCGCTTCATTTCCCGCAGGATCTCCGCGCTGATCGCCTCGGGCGTTTGGCCCAGCACCCGCGGCAGCCCATCGCCACCCGCTGCCACCGCCACTGGGAAATTCGCTTCCACCTCGCTCGCCCGCCGTCCCATCAGCCGCTTGATGCTGGTCACCACGCGATCCGGCTCCAGCGCCCGTCGCCGCAGCGCCTTCGCCCCCACCTCGATCATCCCGTCCCGGCCGATCCACACCGCGCTCGGTGTGATCCGGCGGCCATCCTCGTTGGCCAGCAGGATCGGAAACCCCGAATCTACCACCCCCACCGCGGAATTGGGCGTCCCCAAATCAATGCCCAAGATCAGTTCGCTCATCGCCCCGACTTTCGCGGCGCACACCGGACCCGTCAACGACCGGAAAAAGATTTTGCACCGTTTTCGGGAGCGCGACTCCAAAACTCTACCCGTCGATATTTCTTGCCACCCGCCCCGCCCTTTGCTTCAAT
>CALPMD020000222.1 GCA_943324575.2 Akkermansia muciniphila | reverse complement strand
GAGATATGCGTTACCTATCCATACTCGCTGCCCTGATCCTTACAGCCTCTGCCTCAAAAGCCGCCATCCTCAACCTGAGCCTCACCTCGGAAGAGGGAGGGGCGAAAACACGCTTATCTTGGAGCTATACCGGCACACCGACACTGGTCGTAGTGAATAGTGGATTCACCAAGGTTACCGGATTGGTCTTCGCGTCAGGAAACGCCTCATCGCCACCGTATTGGTCCGTCAGCGGCACAGAGGGCACTGCATTCACCGCATCTCTCCCAACCCTGACCGGCCTAAGCACCGGACTGACTCTGACCAACACGACGACCAACCAAAGCCACGAACTCACCCAAATCGCCTTCGGCCCCAGCGCCACCTCAACCATCATCTTCGATTGGCCCGATGCAAATTTCACCTCAAATTACCTTGGGATGGAAGTGGGACAAGTGATCGAGCTCTCGGGTCCGACCAGTGGATCAATTCTCACAGATATCGCTTTCGCGAACTTCAATATCGGAACTTGGACGCTCGACCAAGCTCTCTACGGCAACTTCGACACGGTGCTGACCGGGGGCGGCGCGATCATCCCGGAGCCCACCAGCGCTTTGTTCAGTCTCCTTGGTGCCACGCTGCTCCTGCGCCGCCGCCGTAGGAAGTGAGTCGCTTTTGATTTCATCTCTCCACCACCCGCCCTGCACTCGTGCACGGCGGGTGTTTTTGTTTGGAGCGCTGATATGAATTCCATCCAGCCCTCCAAAGCGTTGACACTCAGGTGTGATTAGACCGTGCGAAGCGCCAAAAGACCACCGCCGCACAATGCACCCTGAATATGCACAGAGGCGCATAAGAGCCCCAAAGGTATTTGGCGGAGAGGGTGGGATTTGAACCCACGGTAGCTGTTACACTACGTCTGATTTCGAATCAGGTGCCATAGACCACTCGACCACCTCTCCTTGTGAATGGGCGCGAAACTTGAACTCGCCCCCCGGCTTTGTAAAGCCTCCAATTTCACTTAATCGGGAAAAACGATTGCGCGGTGGCCGTCGATGATCGTCCGGTCGTGCACGTGGAAGCGAATCCCCTTGGCCAGCGCAATCCGCTCGCAGTGGCGGCCGAGGCGCACGAGGTCGTTGGGTGTGTGGAAATGCTGCACGCGGTCGACTTCTTGTTCGATGATCGGGCCCGCATCGAGGTCGGCCGTGACGTAGTGGCAGGTGGCGCCGATCAATTTCACGCCACGCTCGTAAGCCTGTTTGTAGGGATTCGCGCCGATGAAGGCGGGCAGGAAACTGTGGTGAATGTTGATAATGCGTCCGGCAAAAGCGCGGCAGAAATCGTCGGGCAAAATCTGCATGAACCGCGCCAGTACGATCAATTCGACATCTTGCTCTTCGATCAGCTGACGGATCTGTGCAAATCCCGCCTCGCGGTTGGCACCGTCCATCTCGATCGCATGAAACGGAATGCCCGCTCGCTCGGCGATGGGGCGGCAGTTGTCGCGGTTGCCGATGATCGAGGTGATCTCGATCGGCAGTTCGTCCAGCTCGGCCCGCCACAGGATCTCATTCAAGCAGTGGTCGGTTTTGGTGACGAGCACTGCGGTTTTCATGCGATACGGCAAGCGCCGGAAGTGCCAATCCGCTTGGAGCGAGCGGCCCAAGGTGCCGAAGCCATCGATGAAATCCTGAACATCCACATCCAGATCCGCCGTCTCGATTTCCAAACGGGCGAAAAACTTCCCCTCAAGTTGGTCGGAAAACTGGGCGAACTCGACCAGGTTCCCGCGGTGGCTCGCCACGTAGGTCGCGACTTTGGCAACGATGCCCGGTTGATCGCCGCAGCTGAGTTTAAGAATAAGTCCAGGACGTGACATGCAAAGCCACCTTGCAATCCACAACCGCACTCGTCAACCACTCCCCAAGTCCCCTCGAGTTTTCCTTGAAATCCCTCCCTCCCCCGCTCATAACGTCACCGCAACACGCACCGGAGGGGTGGTAGAGTGGTCGATTGCGCCAGTCTTGAAAACTGGAGAGCCGCAAGGTTCCGTGGGTTCGAATCCCACCCTCTCCGCCATTTCCCCCGACTTCAGGAGTCGGAGCGGCGATAATACAGCACCTTGGGCGCGGTGGTGCCGGTGGTGTAAACTTTGAGGAGCTTTTCCATCCGCATAAGTATCCAAGGCTGGGCGTAGTTGGCGCCATTTTTGGTGAAGGCAATGTCACCCGCGATATGGACGGCGGAGTGGATCACTTCGCCATTCGATCCGATCAGGAAAATCAGGTCCCCGCACTGCGAAGGTTGCCCGATGGGATAAAAGTGATCCCGCACATACTTGCTGGCATAGGCGTTATCCAGCAGGCGATCATCCATCTCCTTGTTGAGGAAGTTGAGCGAGCTCCAGTGGCAATCCTTCACCGTTTCACTCTCCTTGGGCGGAAGAGGGAAGGTGAAGAGCCGCTCGCGGGCAAATGCTGGCAGGAAATAGACCAGACTAAGGGTGCCGCCTTCCGCCGTGTGCGAAATGGATTCCACCAGCGGCCGCAGATCCTTGATGTGAACCCCCGGCACCGTGCTCCAGTAGCCGATCATCTTATCCACATCGGTGTCCGGCCCGATTTTGAGGTGGGCGAGCACCGCCGACTGATAGGTCAGCGATCTCAAAAGATCGATGCGGCTGTCTGCGGATGCCAAGCCGTGGGTAACCACCCCGAGATCGCTGAAATACAGGTCGCCGCCGCGCGAGTATGCCAGCTTTTTGACTTGAGCGATCGTGTCCGCGCTCACTCCGTTTTTAGCAAAGATCTTATCGAATTGGTCGTTCTGTAGATGATACGGCTCGCACATCAATTTATTTTCAGGCCATTGAGCCAAGACGGAGTAGAATTTCTCGCGGACTTCCTGCGACAATTCGAGGACCAGTTCATCGCCCGGCTTGACGACGAATGCCTCCGCCGCGTTTTCGACTTTCCCGTCCGCCATGGCGGCGTCCGCCTGTGCCGCCGTTAGTCCCGAATTCAGCATCAAACTGCGCGCCTGAGCCTGGCTGGTACCCGGAAAAGTCCACGTCGCTTCGTTCTGATCGGCGGCGGCGAATGAAACGTATTCCGTCGGTTGTTCGATATCGATATCGAGGGTCTGCAACTCGCCCCACGGCCCGATCTGGCTGCCATTGGACGTGGCCGACGCCTTGGGCTCCGACGCCTTTGCCGCCGAGACTGCGGGCTTGGCCATGTCGCGCCGGTCCAAAAATCGGTAGGCCCCTCCCGTGGCAGCAATCAATGAAACGCACAGCAGGATCAGGCTGGTGATCGTCAGTTGAATGCTGGCTCCCCTAGGGTGGTTCTCGGGCGTCGTTCCGTGTCTCGAATTCATCATCTCCTTGTGGTTTTTTGCCGTAACCTT
>CALPMD020000221.1 GCA_943324575.2 Akkermansia muciniphila | reverse complement strand
TTGATTTAGCGCCTCGAATGCCACCCGAACGACGTGGTCGGGCATGGCGGTGTTGATCTCGCCGGCGAGCTCGATGAAGCGCGTGTGTTGGCCGAATTCGCGGGCTTTCCAAGTCAGGTAAAACGGATCGATCGGGATGCAGTGGCCGCCGAGGCCAGGGCCGGGATAAAAGGGCATGAAGCCGAAGGGCTTGGTTTTCGCCGCTTCGATCACTTCCCAGATGTCGATATCCATGGCCCCGTAAACGACTTTGAGCTCATTGACCAAAGCGATGTTGACAGAGCGAAAGATGTTTTCGAGTAGCTTGGAGGCTTCGGCGACGCGGCAGGAGCTGACGGGGACGAGTTTTTGGATCGCGCGACTGTAAAGAGCGATGGCTTTTTCCAAACAATCGGGAGTTAAGCCGCCAACGACCTTGGGGATGGCTGCGACCTTGCTATCGGGGTTGCCGGGGTCTTCGCGCTCGGGCGAAAAGGCGAGGTGAAAATCAACGCCAGCGGTTAGCCCCGAGCCATTTTCCAAGACTGCGCGGAGTTCTCCGTCGGTGGTGCCGGGATAAGTGGTGGATTCGAGAACCACCAAGGTGCCTTTTTTCAAAAACGGAGCGATCGCCTTGCCAGTGTTCAGCACGTAACTCAGATCGGGCTCACGAAAATGGTTCAGCGGGGTGGGGACGCACAGAATCACGGCTTCGACTTCCGCGATGCGGGAGAAATCGGTGGAGGCCTGTAGCCTGCCCGCCGCGCATTGTGCGACGATTTCCTCGGCTGCGACATGCTTGATGTAACTTTGCCCGGCATTGATCGCGTCCGTTTTTTTCGCATCGATGTCCAATCCGAGCACCAAGGCTCCAGAACGTGCAAATTGCAGAGAAAGGGGGAGGCCGACGTATCCAAGACCAATGATCGCAATGTTATTCATGAATCGCTTGCGACTATGGACTGGAGGGTGATCTTTTGGGTAGCAAAAAAATCAGCCGCGGAGCTCTTGGTAGACGGCTAGAGTGGAGCGGCACATGGCAGCCAGCGTGAATGGATCGCCCACCATCAGCGGTTGCGGGCGGCTCTGGATGACGGAGCGCGTGACTTCGAGGAGCTGCGGGCGGTTTCCTAATGGGACACGACCGGCGGGAAAGAGGGTGCGCAACAGTTCACCCACACCGCCGCAATCATAGCCGATGACGGGTTTGCCGAGCGCCATCGCTTCCAGCACGGTGCGACCGAAGGATTCAGGCTGTTGGGAAAGCGCGCAAACCAGATCGCTCATCGCCATTACCTCACGGATGTCGCTGCGGTGGCCGAGGAAGGTGATCTCTTCGGAGATGCCGAGCGTCTGTACGATGCCGCGGAGTTCTTCCAGATAAGCGCGCTTTTTGGGATGGGTATCGCCGGCGACGAGGCCATGGACCGCCAACCCTTCCTTTCTTAGAGCAGCGATCAGCAAAAAGAAGTCCTCGTGGCCCTTCAGCCGCGTGATGCGCCCCGGCAGCAGCAGCACACATTTGCCGCCGAGTGTCGGCTGCTCGGAATGCCAGCGATCAAGCCACTCCCCGGGGGGGCGGAAGTCCGCGCCGTAGTTGCTGGGCTGGACGCCGCGGGGAATCACCCGGATCTTTTCCAAAGGAGTTTGCGGGTACTTTTCCAAGACGTATTCTTGAATGCTCTCGGAAACGGCGATCACCCGCTCGCCACGGGTCATGACCGCGGAATAGCGGTTCACCGAGTAAAACCCGTGCACGGTGCTGACGAGCCGCGGGCGGGTGGTGGGGTCCATCCCGCGCCAGGCGAGCCACGTCACCCAGCCCGGCACCCGCGAGCGGATGTGCACGATGTCCGGGCGCTCTTCCAATAGGAATCGCTGCATGGGGCGCACTTGAAAGAGAGACGCCAAACTTTTGCGATGCACCGGCATGGCGACGTGGCGGCTCCCGCTGCGTTCCAGCTCTGCAACCATCCGTCCACCATTGGAAATCACGATGGACTCGTGCCCCTCGCGAACGAGGTGAGCCGCAATTTCCAGAGTGCCTCGTTCAACACCACCGGCGTTGAGTTCGGGCAGGATTTGAACAACTTTCATGGCTTCGGCGACAAGGAGATGAGTGGCGTCGATTCGCGGCGAGCGGCTTTCAAGAGCGCCTTCGGGGCCGCGCTGGTGAGGATGTAGTCGATCGGCAGCGCTGCTGCGAGATCAATTGCGGCGATGCTTTTTCGTAGCGCGTTCCGATCCTCGGTGCGTGGCACCGTGTGGATCGTCTCGAAGCCCGTCAGCCAAGCGGGCCTTTTTTGGTCCGAAGCCAGGACGATTTCATAAATGACGTCTGGGTGTTGCCATTCTGCTGGCAGCTCCCACGTCGCAGAAACGCCCGCCAACCAAAGCAGCGCACGGTGCGGTTTGCCGTCGCTGGTCATTTCGGACCCAAGCCAGTCGCGGATGGTGTTGTTACGGCCGACAGAAACTCTCCACCTCTCTTGCAGCCAGAAGACGTCGGTCGGGCTGGCTTTCATCGCCCGCTCCAGCGCTTTCATGCAGTCCGCCGTTTTGAAAGGACGGCTGATAGGGTAATACCTGACTCGCCACTTGCCTGGAGAATCCGTGATCAGCGACATCGCGAGCACTTCGCTTTTGCTGCGGCGGGCCATCAGGCTGGGTAGGGGGCTGGCGCGGGTGAGTCGGCCGAAGAACTGGACGAGCTCGCCTTGTCTGCCGACCCGCTGGTCGGCGAGGATCCCGATCAGGCTGCCTTCGCGCAGGAAACCATTAACATGATGTAGGCTGTCGCGTTTTGAGAACAGCCGCGTGCCATCGGTTTCCCGCTGTGCCAGAACCCGTGCATTGAGAATGGGGTTATTGAGCGGTCGATAGAACGCGCCGATTTTGTGCCCCTCTGGAAATAGGCGGTTCATGCGGCTGAGAACCTCCCAGTTCCCCATGTGCGGGGGCATCAGCACAAGTCCCGGGCTGCCCGACAGGGCTTTTTCGACCAGCTCTCGATTTTCCACGATGAGCACGCCGTCGATTTGTTCGCTGGAAAGCCGCGCGGTGTGGGCGGCGGAAAGCAGGTTGGCCCCGGTGCGGCGGAAGGTTTCCCGCGCCATCTGTTGGAGCGCCGGCAGGTCGTACTCGCCACAAAAGGCGATGCGCAGATTCCGCAAAACCACCTGGCGGCGCATCGGCATCAAGCGCCAGGCGAGACCGCCCAGGGTTTCGCCGATGCGGAAAACCACGGGCCCGGGCAGCCAGCCGACGATTTTTTCAATCCCCGTCTGCACGAGCCATTCGGCCCGCCATTTCCAGCGTTTGGGGTGATTTTCGAAAGACTCGCTGGCCACTCTCTTGGTCTGTAACCTCTACGCCCCCGCGATGCAAGACCCATGCCTCTGGCCGCAAGTC
>CALPMD020000220.1 GCA_943324575.2 Akkermansia muciniphila | reverse complement strand
GTGAATCCCACAACCCCGCCGACCTTTTTCATGCCCACATTGGGGGTATGGACGCCTTCGCGCGCGGACTTAAGATCGCAGCCGGCATTCGCGCCGACGGCCGCATCGAGGGATTCGTCAAAAACCGCTATGCCTCGTGGAACTCGGATCTTGGCAAGCAAATCCTCGCGGGCAAGGCGTCGTTCACCGAACTCGAAAAAATCGCCCTCTCGCAGCCTTCACCCACCCTCGAAAGCGGCGGTCAGGAGTATCTTGAAAACATACTGAACGAATTGCTGTGATCACCCTGGGTATCGACTGCGGCACACAGAGTCTGAAAACCGTCGCGCTTGACGGAGACTCTGGCAAAATAATCGCCTCTGCCAGCAAAAGCTACAGCCTGGTGGAAGGGCTCCCCGTCGGCCACCTCGAGCAGGATCCCGCCATCTGGTGGGATGCCCTCGAGGAAACCGTCCTAAAAGTCCTCACCGGCCTCGGCCCTCGTAAAGCTGAGATTGTTGGCATTGGCGTTTCCGGTCAACAACACGGCTTCGTGCCGCTCGATACCCATCATCAGGTCATCCGCCCCGCCAAGCTCTGGTGCGATACCTCCACCACTGCCCAGTGCGACGAGATCCGCGCCAAACTTGGGGGCCGCGATCAAACCATCGCCCTCGCCGGAAATGACATCCTGCCCGGCTTCACCGCCCCCAAAATTCTTTGGCTGAAGCAAAACGAACCAGCGAATTTTGCCAAGCTCGCCCATGTCGCGCTACCGCATGATTTCCTGAATCTGCGACTCACTGGCACACTGCGCATGGAGTTCGGCGACGCATCCGGCACCGCCCTCCTCGATGTCCATACCCGCCAGTGGAGTGAGGAGGTTTGCGCCGCGATTGACGAAAATCTCATGGCCAAACTTCCACCCGTTGGCTCGTCCACCGAACCGGCTGGAAAACTCCTGCCCACACTCTCAGCCGCATGGGGCTTGTCGCCCGATGTCGTCGTCAGTGCCGGGGGAGGTGATAACATGATGGCAGCCATCGGCACGGGAAATATTCGTCCCGGCTCCGTCACGGCCAGTCTCGGAACTAGTGGCACGATTTTCGCCTGCGCTTCTCAGCCTGTCACCGACCCGCAGGGCGAGATTGCTGCATTCTGCGACAGCGCAGACCACTGGATGCCACTGCTTTGCACGATGAATGTCACGGTTGCTACCGAGGCCTTCCGTAAGCTCTTTGACTGGGATCACGACCGCATGGACCAGGAAATATCCTCCGTTCCGCCAGGGGCCGACGACCTTCTTTTCCTTCCCTACCTTCAAGGCGAGCGCACGCCAAATCTCCCTGACGGCTGTGGTGTCCTGCACGGTATGAATCGCTCGAATCTCACGCCAGCCCACATGGCCCGCGCCGCCATGGAAGGCGTGACGCTTGGCATGGCCTACGGCCTCCGCCGAATGGAAGCCCTCGGGCTCAAAATCTCCGAAATACGTCTCACCGGCGGTGGCAGCAATAGCCCAGTCTGGCGTCAGATGCTCGCCGACATCTTTGGTCACCCCGTCGTCACCATGCAATGCGCCGAAGGAGCTGCCCTCGGCGCGGCTATCCAAGCCCTGGCCGCCGCCTCACCCAGCGCATCTCTTGCGGAACTCTGTGCCCGCTGCGCCCCCGTGGCCGAGGAGTCCTGCCTCATTCCCAATTCCAGCTTCGATTACCGAGCGTTGCTCGAAAAACACGAGGCTCTCTGCCGCCGCCTCTTTTCCTGAAGCATCAAGAGTCATTCAGACAAGACCCATTAAAATCCACACAGTTGAGTGAAAACACCCATTATCTTTACAATTGCTGCCGTCAATGAATCCAGTTCGATCAACCTCACCGCAATCGACTGGGCGTGTTGCGCCATTGAAAGATGACACCGGAGAGGTGAGGTCGTTGCGCCATGATTCATGACACCCGGACTTGGTTGGTTTTCTCTCTTTTTGGGGTGGATTTGACAAGGTTTTCCGCTGGAGCAGGCGGAGTGGAGGCGGCGGGAGCGATAGCGACCAGAGCCGTAACGCAGCCTGCTCCAGCGGTCGCGCCGGGGGATACTCCACCCTCGCCTTCTCCCGCCCGACTTCTTTCTTCGGCTCGGCGCTCTTCGATCTCTTCAATGAGAGCCTGGATCGCCTGAAGTTTGGTTTCGATGACTACGGAGAGTTTCATTGGGTCCAGCGCCTCCCGTTTGGCCCTCAGCAACTGCTTGGTTTCCTCTGAGACTTGGTCGCAGGCTAGGATCCGATCGCAGGGCGTTTTTGGGTGGTCGTAGGTCTTGGCAACTTTGCTGCCAGTCCGCTTCTTTTCCACGAGCTTCATGACGGGAGTGAAGAGGTTGCGCAGCGGCAGCCAGGCGTTTTCATAGAGATCATTGACCAACTCAATGAGCCGAAGATCGTCGTAGCGGCCGTAGCCGAGAAGCTGACGGACGTGGGTGAAGTTTTTCTGCTCCACGTGCGCCTGATCGTTCTTTTTGTAAGCCCGTGAGCGGGTCCAATGGGGCGGCTGGCCTTGATTGCGCAGGTAACTTTCGACCGTTGTGTTGAGGAACTCGCTGCCGTTGTCGCAGTCAAATCCAAGCATGGCAAAGGGCATGCGGGCTTCGATTCGGCGCAGGCCAGTACAGACTTCGCGCCCACTGTTCCCCCAAAGCCCGGCAAGCTCTGTCCAACCCGTGTGAATGTCGGTTAGGGTCAAACTCCACATGAACTCGCCGCTACTGCTGCCTCCACCGTGGGAGACGGTATCAACCTCAAGCCAACCTGGGCGATCTACCTCCCATGGCCCACAGCGGACGGGTATCGTCGTTTTGAGTCGATGGCTAGTGCGGCCACTGCTGCGGCCATAGCGTCCGCTATCACTGAGTTTATGGGGTGCGGTGATGCGGTCGAGCTGTCGAGTGCTGCAGTGCAGAACATTGTTCCGCGTCGCCTCGGTGAGCTCGCCGTAGTGCCGTTCGTAGCTCTCCAACCAAAGGGGGATTGTGGACTTAAGACGCTTGCCGCACGGCTGTTCGCAGCGCTTCCAGATCCCCACAATGACTGATTTGTCTGCCTCTGAGTAGGTGGGCTTAGAACCTCGCCTTGTAGCCTTTTTCCCATGGCTGACCTTTCCGTTGAGAGCCTTGATCGTGTGCTTGCGATCCCAGCCCATAGTGTCGCTGACCTCGTCAATCATCGCGCTTCTTCCCGCACGATTTCGGTTCGGATACCGCGCTCGGCAGCTCTCTAAATATTCGGTTTTACTCTTTTGACTCATGATTCCAGATATCGTTTGCATCTGGGTGTCATTCTTTCTGGCGCAACGACCTTCCTCAGCTTCTTTTTTGCTGGCCCGCCGGTGTCATTTATTCTGGCGCAATGCGCGTTTGTGAGGTT
>CALPMD020000219.1 GCA_943324575.2 Akkermansia muciniphila | reverse complement strand
TGGTCTCAAACACCTCCGCGATCACCACCCCTTTTACTTCAATCCCACCACCCTTCAAAAAGTTCGCATATGCAATGAACAAGGCGAGTTCACCTTGGCCCGCGAAACCCCCAAAAGTCCTTGGCGCGTGATCAAGCCACTCGAGCTCGCCACCGATGCCAAGGCCGTCAAGACCCTGCTCGAAGGACTGTACGAACTGCAGGCAAACAAAGTCTCCGACCGCACCACGATGAGTCTGTCAGGCAGCAACTTGCCCTCGAAATCCAGACAAATCGCCATCCAATCCTTCGGTGCCTCCACCGAGACAGTTCTTGAGATTTACCCACCAGAAACGCCCGCCGCCCAACAAGTCATGGCCGTCGTCAGTGATCGCCCCGACGCGCTCTTCGAACTGCCGCTCAAGCCAGAAACGGGTATGGTTTCCCTCGCCGATCTTCCGCTCGCCATCAATGACCTGCGGGAGTCCACCTTGACGCGCCTCAACATCCAGTCGCTTCGCGGCATTTCCATCCAACCCGCCACCGGCTCGGAAATCACTATCTCGCGCACGCCCTCTTCACCTTGGATGGCTATCATTGAGGGGCAATCGCAGGAAGCCAACGAAGAGCGCCTTTACGCGCTGCTCAAAGCTGTCACCGAAAGCCGCGCGACCAACTTTGAGACCGATGCTGCCATCGACTTTGTGCCTTGGGGGCTCGATCGCCCCTTCCTCAAACTCCGCTTCCTCGGCCAGGACAACCAAGCCTTGGAACTCCACTTTGGTATCGATGGGAATGGCGGCTACTTCGTCAACCGCCTTGGCAGCCCCACGGTCATGCGGGTCGATCCTTTACTCGTCGCCTCCATCCCCGTTCGCCCCTACGAATGGCGGCAATCGCGCCTCTGGTCAGTCGATCGGGTCAATCTGATGGCCATCGAGCGACAAATAGACGCGCAGCCAGCACTGATGTTGCGATACAATTTCAACCAAGAGGCATGGACTGCCAGCTGCCAGGACCGCGACCTCAGCACATCCCTCGACGCCGCACGGGCCAATTATATGTTGAGTACCCTCGAAGGTCTCAAGGTCACGCGCTGGCTCGCCACCGATGATGAATCCGCCATCAACGCCCTCGCCAAGCCATCGCTCACCCTCAAAATCGTCGAAAAAGCGGCCAATGACCATGGCGACTTTACTGGTCTAGTCACCCGCGAGCTCATCCTCGCCCCCGCCTCCGATGCCAGCAACCCCGGATTCTACTACGGACGAGTCAAGTTAGGTGACAATCCCTTCCTACTCGACCGCGAGACCTACCGCAAAATCGCCACCGAAGTCTTTGACGAAAAATCAAACTGAATTCAGAGATCGTTGCCATCCCTGATTCGCGTCGGTCGGACTCACCTCTCAAACGGTCGAATGTAAATTCCCAACGGTCCGACGCATATTCCCAACGGTCCGACGCACATTCCCATCGGTCCGACGCACATTCCCATCGGTCCGACGCACATTCCCATCGGTCCGATGCACATTCCTAACGGTCCGATGCACATTCCCATCGGTCTGATGCACATTCCCAACAGTCGGCGACGTCGTGTTGCACCATTGAAACGTTACACCTGAGGACTGTAGCCCAACTCCAGCGCTGCTATTACTTGCCGACACGGCTTGGTGCCTTTAAACCGGACATCCGCATGACCCACCTCGAAGCCATCGCCCGCGAAACGGGCATTTCCCTTTCCTCCGTTACGACCACCGCCAAACTGCTCGCCGAAGGCGGCACGGTCCCTTTCCTTTCCCGCTACCGCAAGGAGCAAACCGGCTCGCTGGACGAGGTCCAGATCACCACGATCCGCGACAGGATGCTGCAACTCGCCGAGTTGGACTCACGGCGCAGCGTGGTGCTCAAATCGTTAGAAGAGCGCTCACTGCTCACACCCGAGCTAAAGAAAAAGTTAGAAGCCGCGCTGACCTTGGCGACGGTGGAGGACATTTTCGCGCCGTTCCGGCCGAAGCGCCAGACCCGGGCGACCAAGGCGATCGAGCGCGGGCTGACCGCGCTGGCAGACTTCATCTTCGAAAACCAAGCCACCGATCCTGAAGAAGAGGCCGCCAAATTCCTCAATCCAGAGATGGAAGTCCCGACGATCGTCGAAGCGCTCGCAGGCGCCCGGGACATCATCGCAGAACGGGTTGCCGACGACGCGCCGCTGCGTGGCCGCGTGCGAAAAATCTACGAAGAGGACGCTACCGTTTCTTCGAAGATCATGTACGGCAAAGAAGAGGAGGCCGACGCACAGAAATTCCGAGACTACTTCGAGTGGAGTGAGCCTTTTAACACGATCCCATCGCACCGCACGCTCGCCATCCGCCGCGGCGAAAAGGAAGGGTTCCTGCTGATGCGTGTGGAAGTGCCGTTAGACCGCGTTACGGCCACCGCCCTGCCCGACTGGGTGAAGTCGAACGGCCCCGCCGGTAAGCACGTCGCGCAAGCGGTCGAAGACGGCTGCAAGCGCCTGCTGATGCCCTCGATGGAAACCGAGGCCCGTTTGATGGCGAAAAAGCGCGCGGACGAAACGGCGATCACGGTGTTTGCCGACAATTTCCGCGAGTTGTTATTGGCCTCGCCGCTGGGCGAAAAGCGCCTGTTAGCGATCGACCCCGGCTTCCGCACCGGCTGCAAGACCGTGGTGCTGGACCGCTCCGGCAAACTGCTGCATCACACGGTGCTGCACGCCACCGCCGGTTCGCAGAACCAGGCTTACGAAGCCGCCGTCGAGGTCACGACCCTCGTCAAGAAATACGACATCGAGGCGATCGCCATCGGCAATGGTACCGCCAGCCGCGAGACCGAAGCCTTCATCAGAAAGCTCAAACTCCCCTCCTCCATTCCAGTGGTGATGGTGAATGAAAGCGGCGCTTCCATTTACTCCGCCTCCGATGTGGCACGGGAGGAATTTCCGAATGAAGACGTCACCGTTCGCGGAGCGGTTAGTATCGGCCGCCGCCTGATGGACCCGCTGGCAGAGTTGGTCAAAATCGACGCAAAGGCGATCGGCGTTGGCCAGTACCAGCACGATGTCGACCAGCGCGCGCTCAAGGCTAGCCTCGATGACACCGTGGTGAGTTGCGTCAACGCCGTGGGCGTGGAGATCAACACCGCCTCCAAACAACTGCTGTCCTACGTCTCGGGGCTCAACGCCTCGCTGGCGGAAAACATCGTTGCCTGGCGCAATGAAAACGGTGCGTTCACATCGCGTGAGCAGTTGAAGAAAGTCCCGCGCCTCGGTGAAAAAGCGTTCGAACAAGCCGCTGGATTCCTCCGCCTCCGCGGCGGCGCGCATCCGCTCGACTCCTCTGCGGTTCATCCGGAGCGCTACCCGCTGGTCGAAAAGATGGCCACCGATGTCGGCTGCAAAGTCGAGGAACTGCTA
>CALPMD020000218.1 GCA_943324575.2 Akkermansia muciniphila | reverse complement strand
CAAGATGCGGACATCTTGGAAAAGGATCGCAAGACCCTGCTCGCTGCAGCTGCCAGCGCCAAAGATCCAGTCGAACGCGAAAAACTAACAGCCGAGGCCATGGCCTCCCTCGCGGACAAACCCGACGTTGATAGCCCGATGCAGCTGTTGATGGAGCGTCGGCCCGATTGCATCAAGGTTCACGCCGCGCTCAAGGAGTCGGTCGCAGGCATCGAAGCCCAACTGCCGCAAACACTCAGCCAGCCAGAGGCCCTGCGCCTGCTCAAGGTCGCCCATCACGCCTGGCCCCTGTATATTGCCGATTTAGGAAAGGCTCCTGAGCAAATCAATCGCTGGCAATCCAGCACGCCCGTTCCATTATCGGACGCAATTATTTCATTCCTCACGGGCAAGGACTGGGTCACGGGCGGCGAGTGGCAGGACTTCTACGGGATTTTGCCCCTCGCGGCGGGCTCGCTGATGATTTCCATCGTGGCGCTGTTCATAGCCATTCCCACAGGCATCGGCGCGGCGATATACGTCAATCAATACTCCTCGGCCCGTGAGCAAGCACTGATCAAGCCGGTCATCGAGTTCATCCAAGCCATTCCCTCGGTGGTCTTGGGATTCATGGGGATTCTCGTTTTTGGCACGATACTGCGCGATCTTTCGATGATCGACGCCTTGCATTGGATTCCCGGATTTCCCATCGAAGAGCGGCTGAACATTTTCACCGCGGGCTGCCTGTTGGCTTTGATGAGCATCCCGACGATTTTCTCGTTGGCGGAGGATGCGATCAATAATGTGCCATCCGTCTATGCGGAAGCATCGGAAGCCTTGGGCGCCTCGCGCGTGCAGACGACTTTCCGGGTGGTGGTTCCCGCCGCGTTTTCAGGAATCCTCGCCGCCGTGCTTCTCGGATTCGGCCGCGTGATTGGTGAAACGATGGTCGTGCTACTGGTCGCTGGAAACCGCATCAAGATCCCTGACTTCAGCAGTGGGCTGGGTACCTTTTTCCAACCCTGCCATACGCTCACCGGCATCATCGCCCAGGAGTTGGGTGAAGTTCCGTTAGGCAGTGTGCACTACCGCGCGTTGTTTGTCGTCGGCATCCTCTTGTTTGCCGTCGTTCTAACGATCAATGCCACCGCGCATCGGTTCGTGAGCAAAATGAAGCACTAATTCTCAGATTCATGTTCAAACCGGAAAATCTCATTCGCAAGGGGCTCCCGAAGGGGCACTTCAAAGACCACGCGGTACGCTCCACGCTGGGCGCGGTGACCTATTTGATCGTGGCGATCGCGGCGCTCTTATTTGGCAAGATCATCATCGATGGTGCCCCAGTCCTATTCAAGGCCGAGGCCCCGTTTGTCGATTTCGAGTTTCTCACTGCGAAAAACGAAACACTCCATGTCTTCGATGACGCACAGGGGACCCGCCACCAGTTACCCGCCTCCAAATACAGTGAGTATCTTGCACAACACGAGGGCGCTACGGTCTATAACGAACAGACCTATTCGTATTCCGGCGGTGGCATCGCCGGACCTATCGCCGGCACCGCATTGCTGACCATCGGCTCGATGATTCTTGCGCTCATGTTTGGAGTCAGTGCCGCCATTTATCTTTCTGAATACGCCAAACAAAGCCCCTTCATTCACGCCGTTAGATTAGCGATTCTCAACCTTGCCGGCATCCCGTCGATCGTTTTCGGTCTCTTCGGGTTTTCGGTTTTCGTGCTCGCGGTGCCAGTGATTACGGCGACTCCGTCGGATCGCTCATTGCTCACCATACCGCTCATGATTTCTGATTACGTATTGAGCTTTCAGGGCTGGAACTCGTCCCTGATGGCAGGATGCGCGACACTGGCCTGTATGATTTTGCCGGTGATCATCACCGCCTCTGAAGAATCCCTGCGGGCCGTACCCCAAGGATTTCGCGATGCCTCGCTAGCGATGGGAGCCACCCGTTGGCAGACGATTCGCAAGTGCGTGCTGCCTTTTTCATTGCCCGGCATTCTGACTTCCTCCCTGCTGGCACTCGCGCGTGTGGCTGGAGAAACCGCGCCGATCATGTTCACCGCCGCGGTTGCGGCCAAAGATGATTTCCCGTGGCAGGGCCTCAAAAGCCCGTTCGACATTCTCTCCTCACAAGTCCAAGCCCTGCCTTATCACATCTACACGCTCGCAGCGCGTATCCCGAATTCCGAATACACCCAGCGTGCTCAATACGGTTCAGTTTTTGTCTTCCTCATCTTGGTGGCAACCCTTTCGCTTGGCTCCATGATTCTGCGCAACAGGCTGCGGTCGAAGCTCAAATGGTAACCCTTATCCCGACCTCTGCGTTTCCATGAACTCCGCGATTCAAATCAAGAACCTTTCCTTCGCTTACTCGGGCAAACAAGTGCTGCACGATGTCAGCATGGAAATCCCCGCGCGCCAAGTGACCGCATTCATCGGGCCATCGGGGTGTGGAAAGTCGACGCTTCTGCGCTGCTTCAACCGCATCAACGATCGCATCCCCGGCGCGCACATCACCGGCGGCTCGATCCTCGTTCATGACATCGATATCAACCGTCAAGACATCGACCTCCAGGAACTTCGCCGTCGCATCGGCATGGTCTTCCAGAAGTACAATCCTTTCGCCAAGTCGATCTACGAAAATGTCGCCTTCAGCCTACGGGTCGCTGGTCAGAACAATCGCGCCGAACTCGATGGAATCGTCGAAAAAGCCCTGCGCAGCGCCGCGCTGTGGGACGAGGTGAAAGACCGCCTGCACGCCAGTGCGTTTGGCCTTTCCGGTGGCCAACAGCAGCGCCTTTGCATCGCCCGCGCCATCGCCAATCAACCGGAAATCCTGTTGATGGATGAACCGTGCGCCGCGCTCGATCCGCTCGCGACGTTGAAAATCGAAGAGCTCATCTGCGAATTGAAAAAGCAATTCACCATCGTCATTGTGACTCACAACATGTCCCAAGCCACGCGCTGCTCCGACCAGACAGCCTTCATGTATCTGGGCAAGCTCATCGAGTTTGGCCCCACGATGCAGATCTTTGAAAATCCCAAGCAACCTCAGACGGAAGCGTACGTCACGGGCACCTTTGGTTGATCCCACCCTGCACCTCACTTGTCGCCATGCATGATACTTTGAAGCAACCGCAGGTCAGCCAACAGATCGGCGTTCCTATCGCCATCAAGAGCTTGGAATTCAGTTACGGCTCATCGCCCGCGCTGAAAAACGTCAGCCTCAACATCGCCGAGAATCAGGTCACCGCCTTCATCGGGCCGTCGGGCTGCGGCAAGTCCACCTTGCTGCGCTGCATCAACCGAATGAACGACGAAATCCCCGCCGCCACGATCACTGGCGGCAAGATCGAAATCGGCGGCGTGGATATCTATGATCGCTCCGTGGATGTGGTGAAGCTGCGCCGCGACGT
>CALPMD020000217.1 GCA_943324575.2 Akkermansia muciniphila | reverse complement strand
TTGCCGCGGCTGATCTCCAGCTCC
The DNA here is from genome assembly GCA_943324575.2 of Akkermansia muciniphila. Lineage (GTDB taxonomy): Bacteria > Verrucomicrobiota > Verrucomicrobiia > Verrucomicrobiales > Akkermansiaceae > Luteolibacter > Luteolibacter muciniphilus_E. The sequence goes on along the minus strand of CALPMD020000217.1, from coordinate 3,396 downwards.
TCCATCACCTCGTCGGTGGTCAGCGGTTCCGGTGCGATCATCAGCAGCGCGTGGATCTGCGCCATCGTCCGATTGATTCCCCACTGCGTCCCCAGCGCACCCCACTGGGCGACGAACTCGTTGCGGGCTTGTTTAAGCCTCTCGGCTGCTGCATTCATAATTTTCAATAAATACTGAAAATTCAGAAACAGCAACCCGAATTAGGTCCGACAAGGTAATTTCGATGCGTTCGGAGTTCCGGATTTATCCGGTGTCCGTGCGAGGGGTTGAAGACCGGCTGAAGCCAGGAACTCCATGCGAATGACAAGGTATTCCCGATGCGTTCGGAGTTCCGGATTTATCCGGTGTCCGTGCGGGGGGTGAAGACCGGCTGAAGCCAGGAACTCCATGTGAATGCCTGGCAATCACCCTCCATGGCGTGGCAATCACTAGCCATTGCCTCTCTGAAATCCGAATTCATCGCGCTGGACTCCGCGGGGCTGGCCGATCAAAACTTTCCGCGATGAAACCTCGATTTGCCCAATCCCACGGCGCGCTCAACAAACAGGCGCGCGATAACCGCCATGTCCAAGCGGTGGAAACCCTCGTCCCGTCGCTGGACGAGGACGACTTGATGGCGATCGTCGCGCACCACAAGGTGCCGTTCATTTTGATTCTGGATTGCGTGCAAGACCCTCACAATCTGGGCGCGATCCTCCGCACGGCGGACGGTGCGGGCGTGCACGCGGTGGTCGCGCCGAAGGATAAGGCGGTGGGAATCACTGAAACGGTGCGCCGCATTTCGGTGGGCGCGGCGGATCACGTGCCGTTTGCCCAAGTGACCAATCTCGCCCGGACCATGGAAAAACTCAAGGCCGCCGGGCTGTGGCTGGTCGGAACGTCGGACCACGCGAAGTCGAAGTCAATCTACTCGCTGGATCTGACGGGCCCGCTGGCCTTGGTGATGGGCTCGGAGGACAAGGGCATCCGCCGACTGACCGAGGAAAACTGCGACTTCCTCGCGTCGATCCCGATGAAGGGCAAGGTCGAGTGCTTGAACGTCTCCGTGGCGACAGGAGTGTGCTTATTCGAGGCGGTGCGCCAGCGCCGGGTGGCGAGTGAATGAGCCGGTGCGGGTGTTGTCCGACCTGCATCTGGGCCACAAGGTTTCGCGGATCGATCAGGTCGAGGCGCTGCGGCCGCTGATCGCAGGGGCCGGGACGGTCATTTTCAACGGCGACACCTGGCAGGAGCTGGCGCGGCCGTTTCTGGAACGGTCGACCGCGATGCTGGCGGAGTTGCAAAACCTCTGCCGCGAGGAAGGGGCGGAAGCGATCTTTCTCTCGGGCAATCACGATCCCGGCTGGGCCGGGCCCGGCTGGGTGGAGCTGGCAGGCGGGCGGATCGTCATCACCCACGGCGACGCGCTGTTGTTCGACGGTTCGCCGTGGAAACGGGAAATCCTCATCCGCGGCGCGCGGGTGATGGAGCTGTGGGACGAACATCCACGCGCCGACCGCGAGGTGGAAGAGCGGCTGCGGGTGGCGCGCAAGGTCGCCCGCGAATTGTGCTCGGTCGAGTACCCGACGGGACGCAACATTCTCCTTCGCGCGTGGGATGCGGTCACACCACCGCGGCGAGCGGTCAAGATGATCGAATCGTGGTTTACCCAGCCCCGTGCTGGCACAAGGTTCTGCGACACGTATTTCCCCCGTGCGGAAATTCTAATCATCGGCCACTTCCACCGCCAAGGCTGCTGGCAGCGGCAGGGTCGGCAGGTGATCAACACCGGCTCGTTCATGGCGCCGGGACGCGCCCACTGGGTGGAGTGGAACGGCGGCTGGCTGAGCCGCGGCGTGATCGACGAATCCCCGGAAGTCTGCCGCAAGGGCGAAACGCTCAACGTGTGGCGTTTTTGATGGATTGGAGCGCCGACTTTAGTCGGCAAGCCACCCTCCAATCTCGCCGACTGAAGTCGGCGCTCCATCGGAAAAAAGATGGTACACGAGGACGGGATCGAACCGCCGACCAATCCGGTGTAAGCGGACCGCTCTACCGCTGAGCTACTCGTGCAGGGGCAGGGCGGGAAACTGCGGCATGAATTTGAGAAGATCAAGCATGGAGTGATGCGAGCTTGCGAAGCGCGGGCCGCGTGGCTTAGTTTTCGGGACGAATGCATTTGCGTCTCTCCGATCAAGAACTGGCGACATTGGTGGAAATGGTCAGCCTCGCGGCAAACGTCGCGTCGTGGAACCAGAAGGAATCCGCCAATGACCAGGTATCTGCGTTTGAGAATCTGGAGAGCAAGATCCTCGAAAAAGCCGGTCACTCAGGCCTCGGCGACTGGATCGAGTTCGACGAAGAAACCCAGCGCTTCCGCGTCAAGGCGGAGCGGGAGGAGAACCTCTTCTACCACGAGTGCTACGAAGAATTCCGCAACGAGAGTTTCTGGGACGAGCTAGCCGTGCGGCTGGCCGACCGCGACCTGGCGCGCGCCATCGGCTTCAAAGAGTGGGAAAAGCTCAGCGAAGAAGACCGCCGCGCCCGCACCACCGCCTGGGAAAAGCGCTACTGGGAGGAATTCTCCAAACGCGGCGTCGAACGCGTCGCCGTCATCACCCCGCCGGGTGAGGGGTGAATCAGTGTTTTTCCAAGAGATCCCCCTCGACGTACTGGTGGATCAGCCCAGAAATCAGAGTCTGATAGGGAATCCCTTTTTGGAGTGCCTTCTTCTGGATTCCCCGCAGGTCGTGGCTGCTCAACCGCACGTTGATGCGCTGATCTTTCTTGAAGGTATTCTCTGACGCTCGCTGCAAGTCGGCTAGCAGCTGGCGGGATGGCTTCTCGATTTCCATCTCGCCGTGCTCAAGCGCTTGCATCAGCTCGGTTTCGTCGTTCAATTTTAGTGCTTTAGGCGTTTTCATCGTTTTGCTCCTCTCGGTATCGTTGGGTCATTTTTCTGGAGGGAAAGGCCGTCTTGAGAAAAAAGGTCTGCTCGTCCTGAACAAAGGGCACTGCGTAAATCTGCCCGTCGATAGGAATTAGAAAAATCCTCTGTCTGGGATACCTTTCTGGATTCCAATGTTTAGTCACTGCCCAAAGGCGACCCGCGCCGAGAAGTAAGGCGATCTCCTCAAAAGAGATGCCACGCTCCCTTTTGATTTTTTCGTTCTTCTCTGGATCCCAATCGAAAATCACAAATCATCGTGTGCCTAATCGGCATCCACGTCAAGCCTCCAAATCGGAGTAGATAAAAGCGCCGAGGCGTCGCGACCCCTTAATTGCGGCATCATGTAGGCCAGCAGGGTGCCGAGGCGCTCGCACAGTTTGGAGTGCGGCATGATCGCGTCGCCGTCATCACCCCGCCCGGCGAAGGGTGAAATGGAGCGGGGACCTTATTGTCCCCTTCTGAATGAG
>CALPMD020000216.1 GCA_943324575.2 Akkermansia muciniphila | reverse complement strand
GCAGCGGCTTGATATTCGTCTATAATGAATAAAAGCGCAATTTCAGGTGCTTGGAGAAGGCCTCGAAGTGGTTAGAGGAAGACGGAAAGCACTTGGAGGAAGCCTCAATGCGGTGGGTAAGACGCCTAAAGCACTTGGAGAAGACCTCGAAGCGGCGGAAGGAAACCTCAAGGCGCCGCGAAAGACTGCCGAAGGACCGGGTGACTGCCGATGAGCGATCGGAGATGCTTTGGAAGTGGCATGAAAGACCATTCACCCAGTTTGAGCGACGTCAGCGCTCTGCTAACCATTCGCAGGCTTGCTTGGCGTAGTAGGTGAGAATCATGTCGGCCCCGGCTCGCTTGATGGCTAACAGGGATTCGAGAACGATCCCGCGCTCGTCGAGCCAACCACCCGAGGCCGCGCTTTTCAGCATCAGATATTCACCGCTCACCTGGTAAGCAGCGACCGGCAGTGTGGTCGCTTCGCGGACGCGCGCGATGATGTCGAGGTAGAGCCCTGCGGGCTTCACCATCAGCATGTCGGAGCCTTCCGCTTCATCTAGCAGCGTCTCGCGCAGCGCCTCGCGGGCATTGCTGGGGTCCATCTGATAGGTCTTTTTATCCCCATCCTTGGGTGCGGAATCCAGCGCCCCGCGGAATGGCCCGTAAAATGCCGACGCATACTTTGCCGTGTAGCTGAGGATCGAAACTTGGGTGTAATCCTCATCGTCGAGCGCCTCACGGATCGCGGCCACGCGGCCGTCCATCATGTCAGACGGGGCGACAATGTCGGCACCCGCACGGGCGTGGCACAGTGCTTGGCGGCATAGAACCTCCACCGTCTCGTCGTTGAGAATATCCATCTCGCCATGAGCGTTGCGGCCCACGATCCCGTCGTGCCCGTCGGAATTGTAAGGATCCAGCGCCACATCGGTGATCACACACAAGGTCGGATGCGCGGCCTTGAGCGCACGGATCGCGCGCGGCACCAGGCCGCCGTCATTGAAAGATTCCTCCGCGTAGGGAGACTTGATCGCTTCTTCGATTTTCGGGAAAAGCACCACTGCGGGAATCCCCAGCGCGTGGGCCTCCCCCGCCTCGCGCACCAGGCTGGCCAATGACCACCGAGTCACGCCCGGCATCGAGGCGATGGGCGTGTCTTCCCCATCTTCATGGAAAAACAGCGGCAGGATAAAATCGGCAGGTGCCAAAGCGGTCTCGCGAATCATCGAGCGAATGGCAGGTGTGCGGCGGTTGCGACGTGGACGGATCATGGGCAAGGAAGGTGAACGTTCGATGTTTTATGCTCAACGCGCGCTCCATCTCCCGCAATCGCAATCGCATTTGCCGCAGCATATTCGCGCGCGTGCGACAGGCTGATCTGAATTTCGGTGATGTGATTCTGTGACGCAAACTCCGCCGCATTTCCCTGCAACAAGAGTTTGGGCGCGCCGAATGGATCGCGCGAAATTTCGAGATCCAGCCACCCTGCCTGACCGCCGATCCCCGTGCCGAAGGCCTTGGAAACCGCCTCCTTCGCGGCGAACCGCGCCGCGTAATGCAGTGCGGGCCGCTTCTGCGTCTCGCAATAGCGGCGCTCATCCGCCGTAAAAAGCTTCGCCAAAAACAAATCCCCATGACGGTCGATCGATGCGGCGATCCGCTCAACCTCGACCACATCAATGCCAATGCCAAAAATCCTCATGCGCTTGCGGGGTATGGATCGAGCAATGCCTTCATCTCGCGCACCGCTGCCGTTAGGCCGACACGCACCGAGCGAGACACAATCGTGTGGCCGATGTTCAACTCCGTGAGATGTGGCACCGCAAAAAGTTGCGCCACGTTAAGGTAATTGATGCCATGCCCTGCGTTGACCTGCATCCCCGCCGCATGGCCCAGCTTGGCTGCCGCGACCAAGCGCGCCAACTCCTCATCGACCTGCCCGCCCAGCGCGTTGGCAAACTCCCCGGTGTGAAGCTCAATCATGTCTGCACCGATCGAAGCCGCAGCATCGATTTGGCGGAGATCCGGATCGATAAACAAACTGACGCGGATGCCAGCCTCCTGCAAGCGGACCACCGCGCTGCGAGTCTTCTCCAGACTCCCCAAGACATTAAGCCCGCCCTCAGTGGTGATTTCCTCTCGCGACTCCGGCACCAGACAGGCGAAATCCGGCTTGAGCCGCAGCGCGATGCCGACCATCTCATCGGTCACGCCCATTTCAAAATTCAAAGGCAGCGGCACCTCAGCGCGGATACGAAAAGCATCCGCGTCCTGCATGTGGCGGCGGTCGCCACGCACGTGGATCGTCAGCGAATCCGCACCGCCTAACAGCGCATCGTGGCCCGCAGTGACTGGGCATGGTTCCGCATTGGGCGAATTCGCCATCCGCGCATAGCGCGCCTGACGCAGAGTGGCGACATGGTCGATATTGACCCCGAGCAGCAAAGACATGTTCATTGAAATACCCGCCCAGAGCTGCGCCTGCAAGACTCACTTCTGCCCCATCAATGACCTTTGATGTCACTTTTCGGAACTTCGCGATGCTCAGAGCAGAATCGAGCGGGAATCCCGCTTGCCCCAGTGCCAGCGCGTCTCTAGGTTCGTTGGCGAATGCTAGAGTGGATTGCAAAGAACCGACATGCGCCTGTGTTGCTACTGGCAGGTTGCCTCTTGCTGGGGCTGCCTAGGCTAGCGAGCGGCCAGACATCGGCGCCGGTCCAGACCGCGCAGTTTGATCCGTCGGATTTGTATTTCCAAGGCTACCTGGCGATTCGCGCGGCGGAAAAGCTGGAGGCTCAGGGAGATTTTGTGGCGGCAGCGGAAAAGCTGGAGCGCGCCCGAAAATTGATCGACACCGTGCGCCGCTACCACCCCGACTGGAAGTCGGAAATGGTCAATGGCCGCAGCGCACAGAACGCAGTGGCGATCGAAAAAATCCGCCCAAAGGCGGAGGAACAACGGCGCAAGAACCGCAGCGTGGTCGCGGAGCTGGAAGGTGGCGTCAGGAACTCAGGAACTCTGGCCGAACCTGCCGATGCCACGATTCCAGCGGCACCGTCGGTTCTAGAGGCCGATCCTCTGACCGCTCGCCGCCTAGCCGACGCCGAGGCAGAGGTGAAGCGACTGCGCGATCTAGCAAAAAACAATGCCGCGGCAGACAAGCAAACGGCAAACAACGAGTCCCGCATCCGCGAGATCGCTCGTGAACGAGACGCGGCGCTGGCCAAACTCAGCGCGGCGGAAAGTAATGTGCAGACTTTGCGTGGCCGCCTCGACACGGCACCGGAGGAAAGCGAAATCAAAGCTCTTAAACAGCAGATCGCCGGACTCGAACAGAAGCGCGAGCCCGACCCACTCGCGACACGCCGTCTGGCGGATGCCGAGGCGGAAGTCAAACGACTGCGCGATCTAGCAAAAAACAATACTGCGGCTGACAAGCAATTAGCGGAAAACGAGT
>CALPMD020000215.1 GCA_943324575.2 Akkermansia muciniphila | reverse complement strand
CGGCGGTTGTTCGCGTTCGTTGGCTGGGGGTCGGGCTTCGTGAACTGGATCGATGGGTTCGTTCGTTGCTTCGGCAACTTAAATCAACCGTGTATCCGCTTCGCCAAGTCTTGATCCAAGCTGGGAGGTCGATCGGCACTCTTTGCCGGTCGACCGGCAAAGCTTTCGGACGCATCGGCAAAGCTTGCGGATGCACCTCTAAACTTTGCAGATAAATCGGCAAAGTTTACTGATGTGGCGGCAAAGCTTGCGGGTTAATGCTAAAAGCTTGCCGATGCATCGGCAAAGCTTAGAGCTAGATCGGCAAAGCTTGCGGGTTTAGCGGCAAAGAGTGCCGACGCATCGGCAAGCTTGGATCTTTACTTCACCAACCTGACCCACCACCCAACGAAATGGCGCGCAACCTTGACCACGTACTGGAACAACTTCTGGAGATCAGCGCGAGTTGGCAGCAACTTGCGCCAGATGATTCGTTTGCTGGCATGACGCTGGCGGAATTCCAGGCAGCGACCGCGCAATCCAAGACCCGCCGCCACGAAGTGATGGCGCTGTTTGCGGAGCTGGCGGCCAAGCGCAAGGAACGCGCGGAAGCCGACGCGGCGACCAAGGTTCTGGTGGATCTGGTGATCAACTCCATCAAGGGCAGCCCGCAGCACGGTTCGGATTCGGCGCTGTACTGCAGCCTCGGCTATGTGCCGCAGAGCGAACGCAAAACCGGCATGACGCGGCGCAAGGGCAAGCCCGCGGCTACAGTCTGAGGAAGTTTTCCAACAGGCTCTTGCCGTCCTGGGTCAGGATCGATTCGGGGTGGAACTGGACGCCGTGGACGGGGTGCGTTTTGTGCTGGAGGCCCATGATCTCGCCTTCTTCGGTCCAGGCGGTGATGTCGAGGCAATCGGGCAGCGTCTCGCGCTTCACGATCAGCGAGTGGTAGCGGGTCGCCTCGAAGGGGTTGGGCATGCCAGCAAAGACGCTTTTGCCGGAGTGGTGGATCGGCGAGGTTTTGCCGTGCATCAGGCGATCGGCGCGGACGACCTCGCCGCCGTAGACTTGGCCGATGAGGAGGTGGCCTTGGTGCAGAACAAGCTGAACTCACGTCCGAGGAAATGCCTCACACAGCCCCTGGCCCATTCCCAACCTTCCCGATTGCGCTGGCCGCTTGAATCCGCCTTCTCATTAAATTTAAAAGATGATCTCCTTGGATTGACGCCCCTTGGCCGCTGCGCTATCTATCTGGGGTGATGATATTCCGGAAACTTGAACTCTTTGCCTTTGCTTTGATCTTTGCGCTTGTCGGCGAGGTAAATGCCCAGCTCGCCACCTCTCTCAATCTTTCCAAAAACCAATACGTCGCGGGAGAAGCGGTGATGGCGGTGGTCACCATCACCAATCACGCGGGACGGGAAATGACTTTTACCAGCGATGGCCGTACTCAGTGGCTGGATTTCATCCTCAATGACCGACACGGCGATACCGTGCCACCAAAGGGTGGGGCAGGATTCGGAAAAATAACCATCCGTGCGGGCGAATCGCTGGCCCGCGAAGTCGATCTTTCCCGTTATTTCCAACTGGGCGAACCCGGCAACTTCTCAGTCAGCGCCGTCATTCATATGCCCGACAGCCAGTTCGATGGCACCTCCACCAACCGCGTCTTGTTCAATCAAAGCCCTGGCGTGCTCTACTGGGCGCAGAAAGTCGGCATGCCCCGCAAGCCCGATCAAACCCGTGAATTCCGCATTCTCAATTTCAGCGGAGATCAAAAATCACAGCTCTACGCCCAAATCATCGACGGCCGCACCGGTCAAAACGTTCGGACCTTTCCACTCGGCGAAATCCTCACACTTCGCAAGCCACTGGTCACCATTGATCGCGAACAGCGCATGCACGTCATGTTCCTGTCCACCCCTACGATGTGGGTCCACTGCCAGATCGATACCGACGGCAAACTCGCCGATCGCCAGATCCACCAACGTGGCTCGCAAGGCGACCCACAACTCTTGACCTTCGCCGATGGCAGCGTCCGCGTGGCCAACAGCGTCCCCTATGACCCAAAAGCGGCTGCGGCTGCGCGGGCTAAAATCCACAACGCCTCCGACCGGCCTGCCATGACCTATTAGGCTGATCTTTTTTTAACCCGGGCGAATTGACTTTACATTTTCAGTAAAAAATCAATATTTCTTAAATACCGTCTCGTTACAAAGCATCCGCTCATGAAAGCCCTCATCCCATTTGTCGTTCTATTGGCATGCGGTGTATTTAGCGTCTCTGCGGAGGCCGCGAACTTCCGAACAGTCGTCATCGATGCGGGACACGGTGGCCATGACAGCGGCGGACAATGGGGAAAGGTGTATGAGAAGCACCTCGCGCTCGACACAGCCGTGCGGCTAGAGAGTAAACTAAAGAGAATGGGTTATCAGACTGTGATGACCCGCCGCAGCGACTATTTCATCTCACTGCCCCAACGCGTCAGCTTCAGCAATCGCTACAGCAACGCCATTTTCGTCAGCATCCACTACAACTACACGTGGAAACCCAATGTCAGTGGCTTGGAAACCTTCTACTACAGCGAGGAGGGCAAACGCTTGGCCCAACACGTCCACTCCAGCCTGATCAAGCGAACCCGTACCGTGGATCGATGCGCCAAATACGCCCGCTACTACGTCATTCGCAATTCAACTCTGCCAGCCATCCTCGTCGAAGGCGGGTTTGTCAGCAACGAGCCCGAGCGCAATCGCATGAAGGCGGCTTGGTTCCGTGATACGATCGCCGATGGCATCGTGGACGGCATTCAACGCTACCGCAGCGGCCACTGATTTCCCATGGCTATGCGAGCGCAAACCGCGTAAACTGCGGTCATGGCAGCCCTCACCCTCGCTGAAACACTCGCCACCGAGGCTGCTGCCATGGCGGCTGGCTGGTCGCAGGAGCAACTCCTCAAAGCTGCAGGCGAAGGACTCGGTGTAGCCATCGCCCGCTATTTCCCACGGCCCGGCAGCATCATCGGCTATCTGGGAAAAGGCCACAATGCCGGTGACGCCCTCGTGGCCCTGCGCATGCTGCGCGATCAATTCGGCTGGGAAATCGCGATCCGCTGCGCCTTCCCACTCGCCGATTTCGCGCCGCTGGTGAGTCAACAATGGATCGAGCTCGGTAGCCCGCAGCCCTTGGATTCAGCTCCTGGCTGGCGGGATTTGAAATACCCGCTGGTATTGCTCGACGGCCTGCTCGGCAGCGGCGGTGCCGGCCCGCTGCGCGCTCCGCTCATTGACTTGGCCGAAGAAATGGCACGCCTGCGCCAGACAGCCGGTGCCCGAATCGCTGCCGTGGATCTCCCGTCCGGCATCGACCCTGACTCTGGGAAGATTTCCGCTCACACTGTCACCGCCGATATCACCTTCATGATCGGAAATGCCAAGCGCGGCCTGCTCAACGCTCACGCGGCTGCGG
>CALPMD020000214.1 GCA_943324575.2 Akkermansia muciniphila | reverse complement strand
TTGGGCGCGAACAATCCGCGCGATCGTCAGCCAGCCAATGGCACCGATCGCTATGAACAAGGGAATTAGCGTGGTGATCGGGGCAACACGATTCCGCTCAAATCCGGTCACTCGGATGACCCATTCCGTGAATTCGAAAGCTGGCTTATCCATAACCAAGGCGAAAAGAATCACCAACACTAGAAAGGGTAGGGAGAACAAAATATCGACGAAACGCATCAGAAGGTCGTCGACTTTGCCGCCGGCATAGCCCGCTACCGCTCCATAAACCACGCCGATACAGACGGCCACGGCGGTCGCCACCAGTCCAACCAGCAAGGAAACTTGCCCTCCGTATAGCACCCGTGAAAAAAGATCGCGCCCCAACGAATCGGTCCCAAACCAGTGTTCACCCGATGGCGCGGCGGCGGCATTCCCGAGATTGATCACCGTCGGGCTTTTCACAAACGGCAGCAAGGGACCGATGAAGCAGAGCAGCAAAATTACAACAATAACCAGAAGGCTCACGATCGCCGGGCGGTTGCGAGACAGGCGATGCCAGGCGTCCTTCCACAGTGAAGTACCTTTTGTAGTCGGGATCATGCGTTGCGCAGTCTTGGGTTAAGGGCGATTTGTGTGAGATCGGCAAGAAGATTGGCACCAACGATCAGAAAGCCATAAAAGAGGACGAGTCCTTGAATCAGAAAGAACTCGCGGTCTGTAGCCGCGTTGACGAAATGTTGGCCCATGCCGGGAACTTGAAAAATCGTCTCAATGACAAATGATCCTGAAATCATTCCTGCAAAGGCTGGACCAATGAAGGCCACCGCTGGGATTAGCCCGCCCCGCAGAGCATGGCAAATAACGATCCGCGACTCCGACGCTCCCTTGGCGCGGGCCGTTCGAATATAGTCTTGGGACAGCACCTCTAACATCCCGCCGCGGGCTAAGCGCGCGAGATAGGCCGCATTGACTAGGCCGAGAGTCACCGAGGGTAAGATCCAGTCGCTCATTGACGACCAACCTGCGACGTTGAGAGATTTCAACCCCAAACCCGCAGTCGCCGCCAGCAACGGCCCGATGACAAAACTTGGCAGGCAAATGCCCGTCATCGCTGCGGCTAAGCACGCGAAATCCACACAGGTGTTTTGCCTAACTGCGGCGATAACGCCGGCAGGAATCCCAATGATCAAAGCAATCCCGATCGATAAAATACCCAGTCCTAACGAGACGGGAAATGAATCGGCGATGATTTCGGAGACTTTGACCCCGTCTTTTTTGATCAGATCGCCTAGGTCATGATCAATGACTAGATTCTTGAGGTAGCGGAAATACTGAACGGGCAACGGCTGATCCAGTCCCGTGTACTCTTTCATTCGCTTGAGCACGTGCGCTGGAATCGCCTTCTCCTCGACGTAGGGACTTCCCGGCATAGCACGGACGAGAAAAAAGGTCAGGGTAACTAGAACGAACAAGGTCAGAATTCCTTGGCCGAGACGGCTTACGATGAGACGAATCATAACAAGGAATCAGCGCCCTGGAACGAGGCGTATGAACTGGTAGGGGTTATTTGCAAGTAGTAAGGGATGCCAGCCCTCGACGGATGGATGGACGAGATAATTGCGTGCCTGCCAAGCGACAAGCAACACGGGGGCGTCCTCCACAAGAATCGATTCCGCTTGGTGGAGAAGCTCAAAGCGGCGATTGCTATCGGTTTCTTGGAAGGACCGCTGGAGCTGATTGACGAACGTAGGATTCTCCCAACCGGTGTTGTTGTTTCCATTTCCGGGCGTCCACATTTCTAGAAACGTGAGAGGGTCAAGATAGTCACCGATCCATCCGGCAGCGGCAATATCGTAGTCGAGTTCTTGAGTGGCGACGAGGTAGGCGTTCCATTCCTTATTCTCAATCTCGACCTCCACACCCAGTGTTTCGCGCCACATTGCCTGAACGGCTTGGGCAAGTGTGGCTGCGGTTTCACGACTGGCGATCAGAACCTTCAGCCGCGGAAATCCTTTCCCTCCAGGATAGCCCGCCTCAGCGAGCAGACGCTGAGCCTTGCCCTTATCGAAACCCGCGAGGTGGGGTGGATCGTAGCTCCCCATGGGTGGAGTCATGGCGTAGGCCGGCCTGTAGCCGCGAAAGACGTGGTCGCAAATCGCTTGGCGATCGATGGCGAAACTCAGTGCCTGACGCACTCGCACGTCATCGAGCGGTTTGCGTGTGGTGTTATATCGGTAGAAAATTGTGCCGACGTAGGGTTCCTGCCGGAGCGCCGCTGGGTTCTTCTTTTTCATCAGATCGACCACCTCAGGGGTGGCCGCATAAGTCAGGTGGAGCTGACCGTCGCGAAACATGCGGGCCTCCGTGTAGTAATTGGTGATGGGTAGAAACCGAATGCCATTAAGAATGACATGGGCCGCATTCCAATAATAGGGATTCCGCTCCACCTCGATGTGATCATTGCGCCGCCAGGATTTGAGCCGATAAGGTCCATTCCCGACGATGTTTTCCGGGCGAGTCCACAGGTTTCCGCGCTGCCCGATTTTGCCATATTTCAGCACGACGTGCCGCGGCAAGGCAGTCCAAGTATAGTGTTTGAGAATCTCCCGAAAGTAAGGGGTTGGGCCGCGCAGGGTTAGGCGTAGCGTAAGCTCATCAATAACCTCCACGCCAACCGTCGAAAAATCACGGGTCTTTCCTTTGTTAAAGTTCTCTGCCCCTTTGAGAAAATAGAGCATCTCGGCATACTTTGCGCCGAGTTCCGGTGTGAGCAGTCGCTCATAGGCAAACGCGAAATCGTGCGCGGTGACGGGTACGCCGTCGGACCATTTGCCATCTGGCCTCAACTTCGCCGTCCAGACGGTGGCATTTGTATCTGGCGTCACCTCAAGCGCCGCACCGCCTGGGGCTGCTGTATCACTTTGAGGATCGCTGATGACCAACCCCTCGAACAAGGCCCTCAGAATATTCGCCTCAATCACGCCTGAGACGATGTGTGGATCGAGCCCCTTTGGTTCATTGGAGTTTCCTACCAGCAAGATTCCATCGCGGGTGGCCTGCTCCACTTGGGTTTCCCTTTGGCAGGAACCCAGCAGCAAGCAACACGGTGCGAAAATCATCAACCAGCAGCGAAACGTCACGCGGCAAATCATGACGGCGTCGCTCAAAAATGCAGGTGAATTCTTAGGAAATCGAATTTTCAGCACGATCCAACGCGGAACCCGAGGAATCCTGATGCTTGCATGCTTTCAGTAGTCTGCTAGAAAATCGGGTGACAATCTTGTGAAAAGTTATTTCCTTAGACGCTTGCTGTTGATTCCGCCCACTTTGATCGGCATCACACTGCTCGTCTTCACGATCACCCGAGTCGTGCCTGGTGGGCCTCTCGATCGCATGCTTCAAGAGGCATCGCGCGGTGCAGACCAAGGAGGCAAGCCCTCAGCCTCAAATCAATCGCAAGGCGGTCT
>CALPMD020000213.1 GCA_943324575.2 Akkermansia muciniphila | reverse complement strand
TCCTCCGTTTCAGGTCGGGGGATCAGCGCGCGGGCATCGGTTTTGAATTCGTGTTTGTGAAAAAAGACGGTGCCTAGCAGGTGCTGAAGCGGGATGCCTTCGCCCCTTTTTTTCAAGGCCTCGCGCAGCGGCGAGAGGTCTGACTCCTCCATGGGGCGGTCGAATTGGAGGTAAAGATCCATCCGCGTGCAACCGAGTTGGCGTGCTACGAGCATTTGCATGTTGCGGCGGGCGTCGTCGATGCCTCGTTTTTCGAGATAGCGGGTGCCGCCATCGAGGGTTTCCAAAACTGTACTCATTCGAAAGAAGGGCGCTAGAATGTGCCCGTAGGGCGACCACGCCAAGACCTATGATCAACAATATGCGGGGCTGGTGGGTGGTGTGAATTCGCTAGCCAGCAGTTCGCAGAAATGCTTTGAAGCGTCTGCGGGCGACCTGCTTTGCAACGATGAATAAATCTCACGCCGACCATTCCGGTCATAAACCTCACCTTGCGGTGACCACCATCGCAGCTTTGGGCATTGTTTTCGGTGATATCGGAACAAGTCCGCTTTATGCATTCCGCGAATGTTTTGCAGGGCACCACGGTGCGCCAATCAATCCTGCTAACTTGGTAGGCGCGGCGTCGTTGATCGTTTGGTCGCTGCTGTTAGTGGTTTCGGTGAAGTATCTGTTCATCATTCTCAAACTCGACAACAAGGGCGAGGGTGGGATTTTGGCGCTTTCCACATTGATCCGCGGCGCGGTTCGAGGTTTGGGCGAGCCCGATCCTAAGAAGATTTTAATGCTCGGTCTGGCGGGCGCGGCGTTGATTTATGCCGACGGGATGCTGACGCCTGCGATCTCCGTTCTCAGTGCGGTGGAAGGTCTGTCGGTAAGTGCGCCTTGGCTAGCGCATTGGACCGTGCCGCTGGCGGTGGTGATTTTGGCCGGGCTGTTTTCGATTCAGAAGTTCGGCACGGGACAAGTGGGTAAATACTTCGGGCCGGTGGTTTTGATTTGGTTCAGCACGCTCGCGCTGTTGGGAATCGGTGCACTGTGGCATCATCCACAGGTTCTGTGGGCCTTGAGTCCGTGGCAGGGGGCTACGTTTTTGGTGCGCGAATGGAATCATGCGTTTCCGCTGTTAGCGGCGGTGTTTCTGGCCGTCACGGGTGGCGAGGCGCTTTATGCAGACCTCGGGCATTTCGGCACGCGACCGATCCGCGTAGGCTGGTTCTGGGTGGTACTGCCGGCCTTGGTGCTGAACTACCTAGGCCAAGCGGCGCTGTTGACCGCGGATCCGTCGGCGATTCGCAGTCCGTTTTTCCTGCTGGCACCTGATTTTCTGCAACTGCCGCTGACGATCTTGGCGACTGGCGCGGCGATTATCGCCAGCCAGGCGCTGATCTCGGGAGCTTTTTCGCTCACCACGCAGGCAGTGCAGTTAGGCTGCCTGTCGCGGGTGCGGATTCTCCACACCTCTGAGCATTCGATCGGACAAGTCTATGTCCCGGTGGTAAACCACATTCTCGCGGTTGCCTGCATTTTGTTAGTGATCCTGTTTAAGACTTCCTCGGCATTGGCAGGTGCCTATGGCGTGGCGATTTCGCTGACCATGACCATCACTTCAATGTTGTTCTTTTCGGCCGCCTACAAAGTGTGGGGATGGTCGAGGTTTAAGGCGGGTTTGGTCACCGCGCTATTCATCGCGCTTGATGGATCATTTCTAGCAGCGAACGCGCTCAAAATCTATCCGTGGGGCTGGCTGCCACTGGTAGTCGCCGGCACGGTGATGTCGATCATGCTGATCTGGATCTGGGGCCGCAGCCGCCTGTATGCTAGGATTTTGCAAGATTCACTGCCGATCGACGTGCTGCTGAAGGATTTGCATAAGGGTAAAATTCACCGAGTTTCAGGGACTGCGATTTATATGAGTGGCAAGGGGCTGCAAGTCCCCACCGCGCTGCTGCATAACTTGAAACATAACCAAGTCCTCCACGAGCGCGTGATTCTGCTGCATGTGGCGACGCTCGACGAACCGCGGGCAAATGTGAACGAGATGTTGGATTTCGAGGATCTAGGCGACGGAGTGAACCGCGTCACCCTGCGTTTTGGTTTCGCGGAGACTCCCGACGTGCCAACAGCCCTGAAGCTCCGGATGCCGGAAACCGCCCGCTTCCAGCCGGGCAAGGCGACGTATTTCCTCGGCCGCGAAACCTACGGCGTCGGCAAAAAGGCGACCTTTATCGATCGTCTGCGCATGTCACTCTTCGCGGTGATGGCCCGCAATGCTTCTTCCGCGACCGCCTATTTCCAGCTTCCTCCCGGACGCGTGGTCGAGCTCGGTGCACAGATCACTTTATAAACTTCAGGCAATTTAGGATTGCGGGGGTTTCCCGACTTGATACCCCGTGTCTATCCACTCTTCTCTTTCGATCACTGGCCTCGGGGCGCTTTCTGCTTTAGGTGCGGATGTTTCAGCGCATCATCAAGCAGTACTGGGGCAGCATGTGCCATTCCAGAGATTGGGGAAACTACTAGGTGAGCAAAGCCCCCACGCGGCGCAGCCTGCGGCATGGATCGAGCCGCGTTCTCTATTACTTAACCGCAAGTGGAGCCCTGCAACGATGGCGGCGCTGCACGTCGCGCGCCAGGCGATCGCTGACGCAGGTTGGAGTGCTGATGAACTGCGGGATGCGGCATTGGTCGTCGGCACCAGTCGGGGAAATGCGGCGGGCTGGCTAGGCCCATGGCCGGGACGGCGGCCGTTTCGATTGATGGCAGCGAGCAATACCATTCATAGCGAGCCAGCATCTGCGATCACCATTGAATTTGGAATCACCGGACCCAACCACGTATTAGCCAGCGGTTGTTCTGCAGGGCTCGATGCAGTTGGGATTGCGATGATGCTGGTGCAGTCGGGCGCGGCGCCTCGCGCCTTGGCGGTGGCGGTGGATCTGCCCTTGGTTCCTTTGTTATTGGATAACTATGCCGCTTCGGGTCTTCTGGCCGATGCATTGAATCTGGATCCCTATCATTCTGGATCTGCGGGTTTTATCCCCGCAGAAGGCGCGGCGGCGATGGCCATCGAGCATCGCGATGGCGCATTTCCCCGCCTGCTCCACTATGGCTGCAATGCGGATGCTTGCGATCCCGTGGGCATCCCCGCCGATGGCGGGCGCACGCCTCAGCTATTGGAAAAGGCGATCCAGCTCCATGGCCATCCTGCGGCCGTTTGCCCCCACGCGACGGGGACGGCCGTGCAGGCCATCGCGGATCCCGCCTATTTGAACCGTTGTTTTCCGGGCGCGCGGCCCAGCTTGCATTTGTTAAAGCCCTTCATCGGGCATACCATCGGCGCCAGCGGGCTGCTAGAAAGCGTGATTCTCTCCCGCTTCCTCAGGGATGGCCAACTGCCACCCAATCGACCCGGCCTTATGGCTCCCTGTGGCTTTCACCTTCCCGACCAAGCG
>CALPMD020000212.1 GCA_943324575.2 Akkermansia muciniphila | reverse complement strand
CCCCATGCATCCGACATTATCGGACGTCGCTGCTTGGCAGATGGAACAACAGCAGCAGTGAGCTCATCAGAAGTTATTTCTCAGCCAATGGCAGGCGTTAAACTTTCAGTACTTCACCGTACGACATTTCATTATGCCGGGCCCGTGACCCACAGCGTCAACACGCTGCACCTCGAGCCAAGAACATTCCCCTATCAAAAGACCATCAGTGCCTTGATTCGGGTCGTGCCTGCGACTCGCCTGCGGCGCTTCACCGATCTTTTTCAGAACATCACGCATCATTTCGAGCTTCCAGAGCCACACACCAAGCTGGAAATCGAAAGCCGAGTCCGCGTCCACAATTTACCCTTGGACATTTCCACGTTCAGCCGCGAAGCAACAATCAAAGAGTACCGTGATCCATCGATTCGCGAGCAAACTTGGACCTATTTGCAGGAAAGCCACTGGGTTTCCCACCACACCTCCATTTGGCATAAAGCCGTCGATATCATTGCTTCGCTAAAGTCTGTCTTTGATCAGGCGACTGCCATCATGGGGTGGATTCATGAAGAGTTTAAGTACGAACCAGGATCAACCAGTGTGAACACCCATTTGGAAGAAGCCTTCGAAATGAGACGCGGTGTCTGCCAGGATTTCACGCATGTGATGCTGGGCTTATGCCGCGTCGTTGGGATTCCAGCCCGCTACGCCTCAGGGTATCTCTACAACGGGCCTCGCGACACGCTGGTCGGCGCGCAAGCCTCCCATGCGTGGGCCGAAGTTTATCTACCCGCCGCCGGTTGGATCGGATTCGACCCGACGAACAACACCCTTGCCGATGAGCGCTACATTAAGGTCGCCGTCGGACGCGACTACGAAGACGTAGCTCCAGTCCGCGGCAACTATCTAGGAACCAGCCAATGCCGGTTGGAAGTTCAGGTCGAGGTGGAAAAAATCTAAACACCGACTAACCACAGGTTCTGGAAACTCCGACTCAAGCCGGCATCCGGAAAGTACTGATCCGCCACGCGTGAAACGGCCACAGGTCCGTGGATCGCCGATGTAAGAAACACCTCGTCCGCCGCCTGCAAGTCGGCAAGTCCGAGCTGCCTTTCTTCACATGCGATCCCCTGCCCGGCCGCCAGTTCCAGCACGCGCTGGCGGGCGACCCCCGGCAAACAACCGGAAGCCAAGGATGGCGTTTGCAGCGTGTTGTTTTTCACGAGAAAAATGTTGGCCGTCGACGCCTCGCAGAGATGGCCTGCGGTGTTGAGAAAAATGGTTTCGTCAAAGCCCTGCCGACGCGCATGATCGAGGGCGATCAGATTTTCCGCATACGACGCGCACTTCATGCCAGCCAGCGGCGAGTGTTCGTTGCGCGGCCATGGCGAGACGTTCGCGGTGAGACTGGAGGGCGCATCTCCGGCCGGTAGCGCCGTCATCCAGACGAGATGATCCGGTCCTAGCTTGAGATCGCGAAGCATCCCGCTGCCCGCGGTGACGGTCAGCCGGACCCGCGCACGGCCAGTGCCCAACTGGTTTTTGACCAACAGCTTCGCCGCCGTCTTCTGCAAATCGGGAATCTCCACCTGCCAGCCGAGTTTCTTGCAAGATGCATCCAGCCGTGCGTGATGCCTAGGAACAAACAGCGGCACACCGTCCACGGCGAGCATCGTCTCAAACAAGCCCAGCCCGAGAATCCCACCGCGATCCAGCGGCGCGGCGGAAAAATTTGCGGAATCAAGCCAATGACCATTGCACCAAAGCTGCGACATGGAATCCACTTTGAATCGAACCCCTCAAATGTAAACCCAAAGCCGTGGAGGAAATAGGCTAACGAAATCTGCACTGATTGTGGATTGCGGTGATTCGGATTCCTGCCATTTTCCGGTCATGCGGTTTTACATCTTCTTGAGTGGCGCGACGATTGGGGCGATGGGAGTGGCAGCGATGTCGGTCCTGGATCGTTCACAAGCGATCGGCTTCCTGCAGGGTGCACTCACCCTGGGCGGTGGCATTTTGATCTGTGGTGTTTTCTCCATCAAGATGCGGTGGCATGGCATCATCGGCGCAGGTATTCTGGCACTGTTAGGCGCGGCTCGCGGTGTGGGAAACGTGCCAGACATGGCGAAGTTCATCGTCGGCGAACGCCCGCGCGGCGCGGCACCCGTGATGGAAATGGGAGTGACTCTGATCTGCCTGCTACTACTGATAAGAATTATTCGGGCGCTTTCGCAGGAGCGGCTGCGTCGGATTCTAGAGTCGCAGGACTGAGATCAGAGACCGGTGGAACGGAGGCCGGTGGAGTAGAGGCCGATGGGGCGGCGCTTGCTGGCGCTGTGGGGACAGGCGGCGAAACTGGCTTTGCTAACATGTCTTGCCACGTATGGAGCTCGTAACCTGCACCCAGACCACCGATCTCGCCCAGCAGTTCGTGGCAACGTTGGTTCCACTTCGCGTAGTCGGGCGCGGCGCGCTCGGTCTCGCGGCTACCGGGGAAAATCAGGTAGCTGACTTTCAGATCGGAAACGGGACGACTGTAAGATGATGCCTTCGCGTTGAGCTCCTGCGCCAGTCGCAGCGAACCTTCGCCCACTTTAAAGCTGGGGCCGCCATCGCCGACGATCGCCGGATAAAGTTGATTGGCGTAAGCGATCACCGCGTAATCCCCCGCCTTAGGCGCAAAAACGTCGTTCGACGCCAAGATATTCACCGGGATGACGATGAACGGATCGTAGTCGGCGATGAGGAAACTGCGGTTCTTGAGATCTTCGATGCCACGCTTGAGGTACTGGATGCGGTCCTTCAGCCACGCTTTGCGGACAGCAGTCGTCGCCGACGCATTCAGCTCCTGCTGGGCAGTGACGACGCGGCGCTCCCAGCCAGCGCTGATCGGGTTGGGCGCGGGTGTTTTTTTGGGCCAGGCGTAGCTGGTGAACGGTTGGTAGTTGGGCGAATCGACGATTTCCGCTGGCATCGTCGCCAGGCGGTCGCCATCGGAGCCGTCGGAAACGACATCCATGTCTGCTTGGAGGAAAAAGACCTTGCGACCGCTTTCGGATTGGAAATTGAGCATCGTCTCGCAGTCGTAGACGTTGTGTTTGGTCAGAAGTTCGTTGAGCGAGTTCGCATCGCGCCGCACGCGCACGGCTTTGTTTTCGTAGAGTTTGCCGAACCAGTTCGAAACCTCGGCTTTATCGACGAGAGCAGGCAGGCCCGGCAGCATCTTGCTGAGCTCGGGGCTGGAGGCTTCCAGTTCAGCCATCGACTTCACCGCTGTCGGAATGCGGACCGAAAGCTGATAGGTCGCGGTGTAACTTGCGTCATCCACCCGTTCGCGCGAGGCGATGCCGCCCAATTCCGTCTTCACCTCAGTCTTGAAAGGAATGCCGGAGCGCAATTTCCGCACGTCAGTGACGGTTCCCATCTCAGGTGGGCGCACTTCCGCCGCGCGCGCGGACTTTTCGGCATCTTCGAGGGATTTT
>CALPMD020000211.1 GCA_943324575.2 Akkermansia muciniphila | reverse complement strand
TTTGTCCTGCAAGACGTCCTGCGCCGCACCCTCGAAACCGGCGGCACTCGCACCCTCCACGTCCGCAACATCACCGACGTGGACGACAAGACCATCCGCGATTCCATCAAGGCCGGCCAATCGCTCAAGGACTTCACCGCGGGCTGGACGAAAAAATTCCACGCCGACTGCGACCAGCTCGGCCTGCTGCCACCACACATCGAACCGTCTGCCGTCGAACACATCCCGCAACAGATCGCGATGATCGAAGAGCTCATCGCCAAAGGCCACGCCTACGCCTCTGACGACGGCTCGGTCTATTTCAAAATCGCCTCCTTCCCCGGCTACGGCCGCCTGTCGCGCCTCGACGAGCGCGAGCTCGACATGGGCAAGACCCAGAACGCCCGCTCCAGCTCCGACGAATACGAAAAGGACAGCCTCGCCGACTTCGTCCTGTGGAAAGGCCGCAAGCCCGAAGACGGCGATAACTTCTGGCCCTCGCCGTGGGGCGAAGGCCGCCCCGGCTGGCACCTCGAATGCTCCGCGATGATCCGCGAATACCTGGGCGACTCCTTCGACCTCCACTCCGGCGGTGTCGATCTGGTCTTCCCGCACCACGAAAACGAAATCGCCCAGAGCCAGTGCGCCTGCGGTGGCCACTTCGCCGCCCACTGGTTCCACATCGCCCACTTGCTCGTCGATGGCGGCAAAATGTCCAAGTCACTCGGCAACCTCTACACGCTCGAAGACCTCGCCGCCCGTGGCCACACCGCCATGGAGGTCCGCTACGTCCTCATCGGCGCCCACTACCGCAAGCCGCTCAACTTCACCCTCGATTCGCTCTCCGCCGCCCACGAAGCCCTTGCCAAACTGGCCAAAGGCGCGCGCCAACTCGCCGCCAGGATCGGCCCCGACACCCGCCTCACCAGCGCCGACTTCGGCCCCTTCCAAGCCGCTTGGGACAGCCTCAGCCACGACCTCAACACCCCCGGCGCGCTCGGTGGCATGTTCACCGGCCTGCGCGTAGCCGCCCACCTCACCGGCGACGAAGCTGCCGCAGCGCTCGCTGGATTCAACCGCCTGCTGCGTGCCCTCGGCCTCACCCTACCTGCCGAAGTCGTCCAAGATTCCGCGCAAATCCCGGAAGCCGTCAAAGCCCTCGCCGAAGCCCGCTGGCAAGCCCGCCTCGCCAAAAACTGGGCCGAGTCCGACGTCCTCCGCGGCCAACTCACCGAACAAGGCTGGACCGTCAAAGACGGCAAAGACACCTACACGCTCGAGCGCACCCAAGGCTGAGAGGGCGGTTTGGAAACTAAGGAGCGCCGATCTTCAGTCGGCTTCTTCGATTTCGTGAAGTTTCGAGTGTTTCGTGGTTTCTTGGATCGGGGGAGTGACCGCAAAGTCGCAAAGGTCGCGAAGGAACGCAAAGAAGAGGGGGACTTTTTGGGTTGAAGAGGGTCTCGCGCAAAGGCGCCACGACGCAAAGGTGGAGAGAAAGGGGGGCGGAGTTTCGGAGTTTCAGTGATGCGGCTGCTGTTTGATAAATTCCAACCACAGATGGACGTTAATGAACGCAGATGGAAGAGGGGATTGAAGAGGGGTATTCGTAGTTTCGGAGTTGCCCTTCATCTCTTTCCATCTGCGTCAATCCTGTTCATCTGTGGTTTAAAAATCCAAATGTGAGGCAGAGCTCGGGTCAAAGCCAATAAACACCGTGCCAAATTCAAATTTCCCTACGTCTAACTCGCTGAACCCTCTTTCAAATCGAATTTCCCTCTTCCAAACCGGTTTGCCTCTCTTCCAAATCGGTTTGCCCCTCTTTCAAATCGGTTTGCCCCTCTTTCAAATCGGTTTGCCCCTCTTTCAAATCGGATTTACCTCTTTCAAAACGGTTTGACCCTCTTTCAAAACGGTTTGGCCCTCTTTCAAGTCGCTGGGCGGCGTGGTGCTGGGGGCGGGTGGGGGAGTTGCCGTCATCCGCAGAATCGAGTGATTGAATGAAAACGGCGCTTGATTGGGTGTCGTTATCTCATTCGATCTCGACCCTAAATAAGAGCTATCTAACCGGATTTAACCCTTAATTCGGACGATGTCATTTTCATATCTAGCAAGTTTCGGGTTTTTGAGTCAAGTGCTTGACAAGAAACATAATTCCTGATCATTGTTCTTTTGTCGCCCGTATGGATGACAAAGCCCGCAGGAAAGTCCCAACCGAAGGGTGGATCAAATCATTGGGAGAAACCACTAAACTAGAAAGGAGTTAAATTATTATGGCTAAAATAAAGTTAAAAATGGACGTACGTCGTGACTTGTATGTTTCGGCATGGAGTCAGTTGGCGCCAGAGGAAAGCTTCGGGGGGATGACCCTCGCGCAATTCTCGGCATCAACGGAAGCGGCGATGACAGCACGCGTGGATATTGCAAATGCAAAAGCCTTGCTATCCAGTCTGATCGGTCAGCGACTTCTCGCTGATGACGAGTTGCGCAAAGCGCTCAGAATGGTGAGCAATGGTGTGCGCGCTAATCCGCAGTATGGTGAAAACGGTACGCTGTATCGCGCAATGGGATTCGTCCCAACGGGCGAACGCAAAACCGGCAAAACCAATGTGCAGTCGACCACGCCTCCTGCGAGCGTTGCTTAATTACAACCGTAGAAAGTAAAATTAAGCAGCGCCGCAAGGCGTTATCTTATTAACAACTAACCCAGAAAGTCGGTGATCCTCGGATTGCCGGCTTTTTGGCGTCGGGGTCATTCCACCCTTTTTGTGGGAGGTGAGGCAAGGAGAATCGGCGGTCTCCATCCGGATGATTTCGGCTGCAGCATGGCGGAAAACGGGTGCTATCCTTGAAACACAGGCCCCTCATGAATGACACGAAACTCTGCCTGCGGGCTGGGATTTGAGATGGGTGGATCGAACTTTCATTTGATGGAGTGGAGATTTCCTGTATATTGGTGCGATTGTCCTGCCAGGTTGGCGTCCCCCCCTGAATCGAGATCCCCTCATCTGCCACCACGATGGCAGCCCCCCTTTAGTGAATCACAGTGACCATGAAAATCCTTCTGCAAACCCTCGGTTTGACGGCTGTTCTCGTTTTGGGCGGTCTGGTCTTGAGCCGTTGTGCGAGCCAGGAGTCGACGGCACATGCCAACGAAACCAAGCTCAGCCAACAACAGATCGCGGCGGATTGCCGCGCGGCGTTGCGGAATCTTTACGCGCAAAACCCCAAGGCGCGCGAACTCGGCGCGAAGGCCAAGGGGGTTCTGGTGTTCCCGAACGTCGTCAAGGGGGGCTTGCTGGTGGGTGGTATGAGCGGCAATGGTGCGCTGGTGTGGCGCAGCGGCGGCATTCACGAATACTATCAAACCAGTGGCATGTCCTACGGTCTCCAGGCGGGTATCCAGAAATACGGCTACGCCTTGTTCCTAATGGACACCGAGGCCTTCAATGTCATCAACGAGGCGGACGGTTGGGAAGTGGGCGGCAG
>CALPMD020000210.1 GCA_943324575.2 Akkermansia muciniphila | reverse complement strand
GTTTGAATAAAATCTCCGCGACGTATCCGAGCAGCCGCAGTGGCATCGTCGGGTCGACCTTGCTTTGGTGTTCGAAAAGCAGGTACAGCCGCGCATCCCGCCCGCCGATGTTCACCGCGAACAACAAGTCCGCCTGCACCTGCTGCAGCCCCGACTTCACGAACGAACTCGGCAGCACCTTGAGCGATGGCCAATCGACTTGCGCCACAATCGCCGGCGGCAAACGGCTCTTGAAAAAGGCCGTCGCGTGTTGCGGCTGCGAGAATACATCCTTGAAAAACGCGTCATTCGGATACCCTACGCGCTCGCTGCTCTCTTCGGATTTTTCCACGGTGCACGGTAGCCCGTTTGCACGGTCTTTGGCAAGAATCAACGCCACCCGAGGAAGCCGCCACTGGGCAAGGCGTTAGCCGCCGAAACAGCAGCGGGCATTCTCCCCGGTGATGGCGGCGAGTTCTGGCGTGGGGATTCCCAGCGCGGCGGCTAGGGCGTGACCGATGGCGGGGAGGTTGGCTGGGTGATTGAGAGGATCCGCCAGGGGGTGGGTGATGCAGTCGGGCGGAGGGAGCATGTCGGGCGCGTCGGTTTCTAGCAGGATACGGTCGTGCGGGAGTTGGCGGAAGACTTCGAGCACCGCGGACTTGCGGGGCTGGAGGAAGTGGCCGGAAAAGGAAAAATAGGCGCCGAGCGGAATGAGGCGTCGCGCGGTTTCGATGGATCCGCCGTAGGAGTGCATGACGAAGCGGGTAGGGGGAGGCGCTGCCGCAAAGGCGTCAAAGAGCGCGCCCCAGGCTTTCAGGCAGTGGACGGTGAGCGTGCGATCGAAGCGGCGGGCGATGCGGAGTTGATCGAGGAACACAGGGAGTTGGATGGCCAGCGAAGGCGTCGTGATCCATGAATCGATACCACATTCACCAACAGTGGATTGTGGGTATTTTTCAAGCAAAGCCTCGAGTCGATTTTGCCAACCGCTGGCGGCGGTGTGGGCCTGCCAAGGGTGGATGCCGAAGGCGGGGCGGACCAAATCGGGCTGGTCGTGAGCCAGCATTTCGACGGCGGGCCAATCCGCTTCGCAGGTGGCATTGACGACGCAGCGACTAACACCAGCACGCCGCAGGGCCGCGATGACAGGGGCGGGATCACCGAGACGCGGGTCTTGGAGGTGATTGTGGGCATCCGTCCAAGCGATCATGGCGGCGGGCTAGCGAATGCCTTTGGGCGTGGCTTTTTGCGGCGAGTCGAAGGTGACGTCGGTGATCGAAAGACGGCGGCCGCGGTTAGCGGGGTCGCAGGTGGCGACTTGCATTTTGCGGAGCGTCCAGACGTTGTCGGCGACTTTCATGATGTCCTCGACTTGGAATTCTTTGACCAGCCCGCCATTCTTGTCGTGGCCATGAATCTTCATGAAGGCTCCAAATTTGCGGTGAATCCAGACATAGACGACCTCATAGCGGCCGGCTGAGCCGCGGGGTTTGTCGATTCGCAGTTTGTAGCAAGGTTGGCCGCCGACGTCTTCCTGACCTTCGAGATGCGGGTTGGGCCAGTAGAAGAAGCGCAGCGCGAGATCTTCGTAGGTGAGGTCGGTGCCAGCGATGGGCTCGACGATCTTCTCCGCAGGAAAGGCGGTGGTTTTGCCGTCGACAATTTCAAATAGATTGAAGGCTTCGTCGCCGATGCGCATGTGGAAGATGCGCCATTGGTCCGGGGTCTCGGCGAATTGGAACTGGATGTCTTTGCCCTTGAGAAAAAGGGTGATGGGGATGTTGCGGTTGCCCTTGCGGAGATTGCCGCGCAGGCCGTCGTCGAGCTGGGTGAGGGTGGCCGAAATGCGCGCGCTTTCCAGGATCTGCTGGGCGCCCGGGTCTTGAGCACGCGCGAGGGTGGAGAGGGCGAAAGCGAGGCAGGGGGCGATCGCGAGCCATTTGAAATTCATGCGGCCAATATGGATCAGGTGCCGGAGTGGACAAGCTTGGTGACGGATTTTTTTAGAAAAACCCGCGTCCATCGTGGATTGTTTTTTGAAAACAACGGTTTTGAGACTTGCTGAAGGGGTGGGGGACGAATTGGATGGGCCCGCCCATTTATGACTCTTCGCGACAAGCTCACCGACATTCTCCCTAACTTACTTCCGGGAAATCCGAAGGATGCCATCAAGGGAACCGAGCTGATCCGCCTGTCGCGCTTGCAGATGGATGGCAACTACTCGGACGCGTCACTGCGCTACCATTATTCGATCATGTCGTGCGACCCGGCATCGCCGATCGCCAAGGTGGAAAAGGGCCACGGCTACTACCGCCGCAGCGCAGCCATCCCGGCATTGTCCGGGGCACAGGATTTGCTGTCCATGACGCAGGGGCGGCTGGATGACTTGAAGCCCGACGACAGCGATCGGGTGGACGAGGCCTTGCTGCGGATTCGAAAGTTCCGTGCGGTGGTGACCCGCTATTTTGAGATCAACGGCCGCTTTCCTTTTGCCTTCCGCGAAGCTCTGGGGAAGAACTCGCCGATCAGCAATCTCTGGAAATATCCGGAGCTGGTGCTGGTGGACTGGGAAACCGGAGCGGCGGCCGATGAGGAGATGTCGCTGGATCAAACGATGCTGGCATTCAAACAACGGCTAGGCATTGCCCCATTTCGCCTGCATGCGGCGCGTTTGAGAATCCAGTCGTCGCTGCAAACGTATCGTGAAGATTTTTTTCAAACGCTGGCAGTCTCGATGTGGGCGCAAGGCGGCGAACTGATCTACGCAGCCCCGATCGAGGATGAGGCACTGGCCGATAGCTTGCGACGCTTAAGCGCGGCTTTTGGCGTGGGAGTGACCTCGCTGGGACTGACGAGTGAAGTGCTGGACGAACTGCCGCGCCCAGCCAATATCCTCAACGCTCACCCGAGCGAGACCGAGGCAATCATGGCCAAACTCGATATCAACCGGATCTCCATGCCCGTGTCGCGTCCGCACCTCAATTGGTCCGTACTCACGTCGATGCGCAATGAGTCGGCAGAGGCTGAAAAACTGGTGCAATGGCTGACCCGTTGCATCGACAGTCGCCGCGCCGAAGCGTTTAAGGACGATTGAGCGTTCCGGCCTGAATGAAATTCACCAGATCCGCGCGGCATTTCAACAGGTCGGGCGGGTTAAGGTAGAACATGTGGCCGCCATCATAGAAGGTGGATGTGATGTTTTTCCGGAGGTTTTCAGGCAGGTTAAGCATGTGCCGCACGGAATAGGCGACGCCTTCGGGCGGGGTGGCCAGGTCCGTGCGTCCGCCCATCACCAGCACGCGCAGGTGCGGATTATTCAGCATCGCCACGGACAGGCGGTTGCTCAGATTGACCACCTCGTTGCTGCTGTCCCAGTTCCAGGGGTGGACTTTTTCGGTGAGGATTTCGTAGGGTTGATCCTCTTTGTAGCCGAGCTCGCGGCCGAGATAATCCAGCATGGCCGTGGAAAAGGCACCGTAGGCTAGGGAAT
>CALPMD020000209.1 GCA_943324575.2 Akkermansia muciniphila | reverse complement strand
TCCTTGGGCGATTCTCACCCCCGCCGTTCCGTCCCGCCACGCATCGCCCGCGACGAGGAATTTTCGTTCAATTTCTGTAGCCATGATCCGTCGTCTTTCTGACGGGCCGATCTAACAAAATTCAGCCGCAAAATAACGCAACAAAAACGCAAAAAGTGGAAGAGTCCACAAAAGCACCCTTTTTTCCCATTTTTTGCGCCCATCTTTCGCCTTTTTGCGGCTAAACTCCAACAAACCGCCGCTTGATACCAAGCCGCATCGGCGTTAAGTAAAGCCAGTGGCCATTCCCCAACCCGCACCCGGCAAACCCCATCTCCGCAAACACATGCGGCAGGCGATCCGTGAGCTCGTTCCCACCTCCGATAAAGCCAACGCGGCGCTCTACCAATGGCTGCGCGACCGCCCCGCACTGCGCACCATCGCCGTCTACTCGCCGCTACCCGGCGAAGTCGATTTCGCCGCCACCCACCAGCAGCTCGCAGAGTTGACCTGGGTTTACCCCAAAGTCAGCGGGAATGCGCTGAGCTTTCACCCCGTCAACGATCCCGCCACCGAGCTGATCGCCGGCGCATTCGGCATCCTCGAACCCTCCGAAGGCTTACCCGCAGTGGCCGTCCATGAGATCGACGTCTTCATTTGCCCCGGCCTCGCCTTCGATCCCCGCGGTGGACGACTCGGTCGAGGCCGTGGATTCTACGATCGCATGCTGGCCCAGGCCCGCGCCGACGCCCTCAAAGTCGGCGCCTGTTTCCAGATCCAATGGGTCGAAGACACCCACGCCGAAGCCCACGACATCGCCATGGACCACGTCATCGTCGGTTGAAAATCACCGTGCGCATTGCGCCAGAAAAAATGACATCCAGATACAATCAATATCTGGCATATGATTTATGATTTAATTTTTCGATGGCGTCGAACCTACATCACCCTGTATGAGCCGTGCGCAGGCCGCTGTTTTCTCCGAAACGGGCCTGACGAACCGACCACGGTTCAACAACGAACAAGGATTTTACTTATGGCCGTCACACCAAGCAAAGATTACAAGCGCCGGGAGCGCGAACAGAGGAAGTTGGACAAACGCATGGCGCGCGAAGCCGCGAAATCCTCTGAACTCGAGGCCCAACAGGCCGCCGCCGAGGAGGCTGAAGCATCGAGCGAGGCCGGCATCCAGGCCAAGCTGGAGGCTGACTTTGAGGCCGAGCTCAAGGCCGAGCTGGAAGCCTCGATGGTCGCTTGATTGACACGCGGGCGGACTGCCAGTTGTAAAACGCGGAAATTGTGGTTTACTGATGGGAACCTCGAGCCATGCCAGTGCTCGGGGATATCCATCTAAACGCCATGAAAAAATTCCCCCTCCTCATCGGGTTGCTCGTTGCGACCCTCAGTCCGATCCCCTCCGCATCTGCCCAAGTCAAGATCAAGCCGGCCACCAGCACGGACGCCGCTTACGATCAGGCGCTGCTCTCCGCCGTTGGCGGCATGGCGGACGCGTATTTGTTGCAGACCCAGAACACGCTCGAAACTCTGGCACGAACGGCCGACGTGCAATCGGCCCAATGGGAACGCATGGAACGACTGGTGAAGGCATCCGTGCCGTCGACCCTGCCGCAAGTGCTCTGGTTCATGCTCCCTGACGGGACGTATTACACTTCGGCCGAGGGACTGGCCGACCAGAAATTGAGCGACCGCGCCTACTTTCAGAAACTGGTCGCCGGCACGGCGGTTTCCGGCGATTTGGTGATCAGCAAATCGACGGGTAAAAAGTCGGTCATCTTTGCCGTGCCTGTGAAAGACGGCGATCGAGTGGTCGGCGGCGTGGGCGCGTCCATTTTTGTGGATGACCTGAGCCAATTGCTCAACGAACGTTTGAAGCTGCCAGCCGGGTCCTTATTCTACGCACTGACGGCGGATGGAGTGACCGCGTTTCACATCGATCCAAAGCTGGATTTCGTCGACCCGCGGAAACTCAACAGCCCCACCCTCAGCGAGGCGGTGGATACGATTCTAAGCCGATCGGCGGGCGAAATCACTTACGAGTTCAATGGCTCGCCAAGGCGAGTGTATTTCAACACATCCGCACTGACTGGCTGGCGGGTGGCCTTTGGCCGTGTGCTGCCGAAAGCAAATGAGTAGCCCGGACTGACGGCCGATCTCCATCCCGGGTGACCGACGGGTGAACCCTTCCCAAGGGTCACGCCCAGTTTGGCACCGCCAAGTGGAACTCAGGAATGCGGGTGAAGATCCATTCGCCAGTAGCGGTTTCGCCGAAAAATGCGCCGGTGGCCCGCGCGCATTTCGCGACGACGTGGTAGCTGTTGTAAGAGAAGTGCCCACCCGGCTCGATCACGGGCGTCTGCCCGACCACGCCGTCGCCTTCGACCACGGTGATTTCGCCCTCGTCCTCGTGCACCACCCACTTCCGACCGCGGATGGTCACCGGCACCGGTGAATCGTTGTGGATCGAGATAAAATAAACGAATGGATGCGGCTTTTCCGGCGGTGCGTCCAGGCTGGGCATATAGACCACGTCATCCACCTTAACGCGAAGACCATCAAACTCTCGGATCACAGTTCCCATGCCGTGATCGTCCCCTGCCCCGTACCAACTGCCAAGCACGAATGAAAACGATAGCCTCGAGTCAGTGTTTCGAATGGTTTTTCGCCGCCATCCGTGCTTTATTATCCTGTACTTCATCACCCATGAAACCTTCCCCCCATGAAACTTTCAATCCACAGTGCCACCGAGGCGATACCATCGACCGAGCCCCTCCCCCGACCCGCTCACCAAACGAGAACTTCGCAAAAAATATCGCGGTGTTTCTCGAAAACCGTGAACGCCAGTCTGGCCGTTTTGCTTTTATGCTGCAACGGACCACCCATGTCTCGCCATCTCTTCATGGCGCGGCACACCGAATCCACCCTCTCCCAGCAGCTATTCCAAGAGGTGAATGCCTATCGCCGCAGTCGCGGTGCGTCACAGCTTCCGCGTCATGCCGGATTGGATCAGCTCGCCCGCGAACATTCCGAATACCTGCGCAAACATCGCGGCACCTTCAGCCTCTACGGCAAAAACGTCAGCCACATCGGGGCTGAAACACGGGCCCGCGTCGCCTTCCTCCGCTATCAAATGGATACCTGCAGTGAGAATGTTGCCTTCACCTTCAACCGCGGCAGCGAGACTCAAACCGCCAAAGCCGTCGCCCAGCTTTGGCAAAACTCCGCCAATCACGAGGTCGCGATGGCCAACAATACCTGGACTGACACGGGCGTTGGCACCGTCGTCGACAAGGATGGAGCCGTCTTCGCCACCCAGATTTTCGGGGTCAGGCGCAACTTTCAAATGGTCGAGAAAACCGCACCAACGCATACCACAACCTTCCACTGAGCGAGTTCGAGGTCTTTATGCACCGCATTCCGGTCTGGATGCACTGCATTCCGGTCTTGGCGCACTGCATTCCGGTCCGGGCGCACTGCATTCCGGGTCTGGCGCACTGCATTTCGGTCTTGGTGCACCG